>JAYVOT010000241.1:0-2190 GCA_043757795.1 Chthonomonadaceae bacterium
CGGCAAGATAGTCAGCCTCAGTCTTCGATCTCCGAATTCTGAAGCGAGTTTAGAAAGTTCGCTCCAAGTTCCTTCCAAAACGTTTGGCAGAGTCATAATTTCACTCCTTCTTAGCAGTATTCAATATGATACCTCAGCGCCGCCAGCTCCAGTTCACCCCGCCAACTTCCGATCCAGACTCCGATACTGAATCGCCTCCGCCACATGCGAAACCGATATTTTGTCGGCGCCTTCGAGGTCGGCGACAGTGCGCGCAACTTTCAGCAGTCGATCATAGGAGCGGGCGGAGAGCGAATGAATAAACAGCCAATATAATCTATCAAGATCAGCGTTTTTTTTGCGAGAAGTTCCGCCTGTCGATCTGCTCGCGAAGTTCTTCATTTTCGTGTCTTAGCGTCTCTAAAAGTTGAAGGACTTGTTGATTTTCTGCATCGAGAGCCGCTTCATTTTGTCGTTGAAGTCGATATGCAATCAGTTCAGGTCGATTCAGTCTCAAACGCTCAACATGATTGATTCCTCTGCTTGTCAGAGCGAGTATTTTTGCATCTTCAGTAATGTGATAATGATTTTTTGCGTTGTCTAATAAAGGATGAAGCAATCTCTTTGCCTCCTCCTCGCGCCAGTAACCGCCCTTGAAGGTGTTGCAAGCGTGGCAACAGTAAACCAGATTGTCTATTTCATCCTCACCGCCACTGGAACTCGGTCGAAAATGATCGATCGTCAGCCGTGCCCCAGCATCGCTTTCCCGTACCCCGCAATATCCGCAACTATATTCGTACTGAACCCGAATACGCCGCCGGTTCTCAGTACGCATTAGCGCCCCTTGCCGACTGAAGGAGGAGTTTCTAGTATTAGCGCCAGCTCAGTAGAAATGGCTTGACGCTCGCTGTCTACTTTTTTCAACGCTCTGAGCAAATAGCGATTCAGCCGTTTTTCCCGCTCCACAATCGTTTTCAGAGCAGCGTTTTGCCCGGCAATCTGAAGGTTGCGTTGCTCAAGTCGCTGGGTCGCAGGTCGCAGATAAGAGGCTTCATCTTTCTCAAGTTCATGTATCATGCTCGCTAACTCGATAGTTTCCGCCTCGGACAGCACCTGTTGCAGTTCAGAAGTTCGCAAAATCTGAAACCGCTGTTTTTGTTTGTCATTCCACATAGCGCCTCTCCTTTACAGCCGTTTTCACTAGTATACCTTAGCGCAAATACCGCCCTCACCCCGCCAGCTTCCGATCTTAAACTCCGGTACTGAATCGCCTCCGCCACATGCGAAACCAGGATTTTGTCAGCGCCTTCGGGATCGGCGATAGTGCGCGCCACTTTCAGCAACCGGTCATCAGAGCGAGCGGAGAGACCCAGGTTTTGGATGGCGGCGCGGAGCAGGGATTTCACCTCTTCGGAGGGCGTGCAGTAGGCGCGAAGCTCTTTCGGACCCATTTGCGAGTTGCAGAAGAGCGGGCGGAGGGCCTTGGGGCGTTTCGCAGTCGCGAGATCAACTTCAGCCGTCGAACTTCGACAACGTTGAGAGCAAACAAGCGAGTGTGTTAATATAATGAACAGTTCATCAATTAGCGCAACAAAATCGCTATAGATTTGCGTTCAAAAGAGCGAAAATATCAGCTCGATAACAACTTAGCCTTGCTAGCGCTTCGGCGATTTGACACATGTGGATGATTTCCGCCCTGTGCGATTTCAGCTTCAAATCCTTTCCTCAACATAGCAAGCGGTTCGAGCGCATCCTCTGCATTTAGATCGTCGGGATGTTGTTGTATCCAGTGCCGCAAAGCCTGAGCCGCCTCTACTATTTCCGGCAGGGTGTGCGCCGCCAAAGCAGAGTTTATGATTCGGGTACGTTCCAAATTGTTTTCATAATTCATGGTCTACCTCCCTCTAAAATACCACGCGAAGCGGATAAAGCCGCGATCACAGTCGCTTTCCTGTCTGCTTCAAATGACTAAGCCTGTCGAACAAGTTTTGAATAACGATCTCGGATAGGTGTCTTTAATAAATTGAGATAAAACTTGTCTTCAGACTCATTAAATACTTTTCGAACTGTTTCCAATGTGGAAATATACGAGTTAAACGGGTGAGAATGATCAAGCGAAGTCAAAGCAACCCAGTCTACTTCGACCCCTATATACTCTAAAATCGGCTTGCGGTAAAGGCGTGTCAATTGTTCGACAACCCCTTCCTCCCA
>JAYVOT010000242.1:0-2188 GCA_043757795.1 Chthonomonadaceae bacterium
GGAAGCGGGAGATGAACAGCGATGGGGGAGGAGTGCGGAGCTTTGAGGAGCGGAATGATCGCGACTTGAAGACCTCCTCCTCTTCTCTATCCAAACTGAACTTTCATAGAGTACACTATTCGGGACGCTCCATTTGCTGGAGCGTCCCGATAAATTTATGCGCGAAAAATATTCAAAACTAAAAAATGCGATACTGAAGCCAATACGTGAGGCGCTGACAAAATTCAGAAGCTTTCTGCATAAGAACGCCGGAGAAGTCGCTCTCCTTCTATTTTGCCTGACTCTCTGTTTCTGGCAATTAGGAACGGTACGGCTGTTCGATCTGGATGAAGGACTCTACGTTGCGTGCGCCAAACAGATGGTTCTTACCGGCGACATCGTCACGCCGCAACTCAACACGCGCCCGCTCAATGACCTTTCGATGTCATCCGTTCCTTTCTTCGAAAAACCGATCATGGTCTATTGGGTCTGCGCCGCCTCGCTCAGAGTCTTCGGAATGTCCGAGTTTGCGGCAAGGCTTCCGGCGGCGTTGGCGACATTGGCGACAACTCTTCTGGTTGTTCTAGCAGGAAAAAAATGGTTTGGAAAAAGGGCGGGGCTTTTGGCGGGACTCATCTACGCTACCGCTCCCATGACAATCTTGGACGGGCGGCAGATGACGACCGATTCGCTTCTCGTTCTCTGGTTCACCGGCGCGATGCTCGCTTTGCAGGCGAAACGTCCCTTCCTCTTCTGGACAATGTGCGCCCTGTCGATTCTTACAAAGGGAATCGTCGGCATTCTTCTGCCGTCTCTGGTAATTTGCGTTCTTCTCTCCAAGAGCTACGCCACATTCTCAAGAAAGCCTGTTTTCCCGTTTATCAAAGTATCATTTCGGAAAATATCATGGCTTGAGGTGAATGGGAAGATCAAGCGAATGCGTCCCTTCCTTGGGATCGCGCTCTTGGCGCTGATCGTTCTTCCCTGGCACATCGCTATTTGGAAGGCGGGAGGGCACGACTCCGAAGGAAGAACCTGGGTGCAAGAGTATCTCATTCGGCAACATGTCGGTCGTTTTCAGGGGATCGACAAGGTTCACAACGCCCCGTTCTTCACCTATATCGGATATTTGCTGATCGGTTTTTTCCCCTGGGCGTGCTTCATTCCAATGGCGTTCCGTGTTCCGAAAATGAACTCTCAGATCGAAACTCCCTCTCTGTCCACAGGAGAGAAGAAGCGCAGCGCCTCCCCTCGAAATGCTGATACTTGCTCAAACTTCGCATTAATTTGGTTCTGGACGATATTCATCTTCTTCTCGATAAGCTCGGCGAAACTTCCGACTTACATCGTTCCTGCTTATCCTGCGGCGGCGGCGCTTGTCGGGCGTTGGCTTGATGAAAAGCTCGCTTTGAGAAGCGGTTCGCCGGGTATGAAGGGCATTCGCGGCGGGTCTCTGTTCGCTTTATCTTTTTCCGCCCTCATGTTTTGCGCCGCACTAACGTTGCCCTACTTCAATAGTAAAAAGCCATTCATGCCCCAGACATTGATGCCGTTCGTCGTACAAGTTTTGCTTATTCTGTTTCTCGGTTGCCTGACATCCTACCTATTACTGCGATTTGCAAAAGCTCGTCCAACGCTCAGAGCGGTTTTCGCCTATGCCTTCATGACTCTCGCGCTTGTTCTTCTGTTGGGCGTCGAGGGATATCCCTTGATCAATCGCCATATAATTCAACCCTATCAAGACATGGCGATTCGGGCGCGGCGCGACGCTCTCCTGGGAACGGCTGTCATCTTTCACCGTTTTCAAGATCGGCGGCCAAGTATGCTCTTCTACAGCGACTACACCCCGATCGAGAAGAAAGAAGCTCCTCTGCTCCCGATATTGTCACCTCTCCTCAGAGGCGGGCAGTCTGCTGACGTAGTTATTTCTCGAAAAAATTTCGAGTCTTCACTCATGCCTGAACTCCGTACAGCGAACATGCAAGGGATCACGCTTTTTCAAAGTGAAACGGACGGGGGGGAATGGTTATTGGTTCGCGTCTCAAACCGCTAACTAATGTTTCGCATTCCGATAGGGTTAGCGGTTGGGCTTGGCTTGACATAGCCTGCAAGTCAGCCGCCTTCACAAACTGCAAGCGATGCCGAGATGTTGCTCTCTCGCCCACTGTTTCAGCATCGCTCCCGCAGTCAACATTCGCTCCTTACCTCG
>JAYVOT010000243.1:0-7993 GCA_043757795.1 Chthonomonadaceae bacterium
CGAGTGTCGTTCAGGTGTATAATAGTATCAAGTAATGAATGTCCGCGCGATATATCAGTATAATTTGAAATAGTACGCTCTGAGATGTGGAACAAAAGAGTTAGAACGGCATCACGTTGAGATTGTTGACAGATCGTTATTTTTTGCGTTCTATCGCACTTGACAACTAGGAACACAAAAATTAAAAGAGGTGAAGTAAAAAATGAGCATTGACGCAAAAGTAGAGGTTATCACCCTGGGCGGGGGTTGTTTCTGGTGCATTGAAGCGGTCTTCAATCGAATGATCGGAGTTAAGTCCGCGATTTCAGGCTACACGGGTGGCCACATTCCCAACCCGACCTATCGAGATGTGTGCACAGGCGCAACCGGACACGTCGAAGCCGTGCGAGTCGTGTTCAATCCGGAAGAGGTGACTCTCAGAGAAATTCTAGAAGTTTTCTTTATCGTTCACGATCCTACCACGCTGAATAGACAGGGAGGAGACATCGGGACTCAGTACCGATCCGGGATCTACTATGAGAACGACGCACAAAAACAGACCGCCAAAATGATGATACAGGAATTGAAAATCACAAACCTGTGGGACGCTCCCATCGTAACGGAACTTGTTGCCGCTTCAAAGTTTTACGAGGCGGAAGATTACCATCAGGATTACTATCAGTTGAATGGCGGACAACCCTACTGCCGCGCCGTCATCTCTCCAAAGATGGAGAAATTTCGCAAACTCTTCAAAGAAAAAGTGAAGGAGTAGCCCGAAATCAATTATGAAAAGGACGAAAACGCAACAATGAGACGACTTCAGGACAAAGCTGTCATCGTGACAGGGGCGGGCGACGGAATAGGACGACACATCGCCATCGCTTTTGCAAGAGAGGGCGCGAGCGTTTTGGTCGCCGATATTAAAGTGGAAGGCATTCAGGAGACTGTTCGAATGATTGAGGCCGAGGGCGGCAAAGCTTTCGGTCGGTACACGGATGTCGGGAAGCCGGAACAAATCGAAGGGTGCGTCGCCGACTGCGTTGCGATGTACGACCAATTGGACTGCGTCGTGAATAACGCCGCCAATCAGCAGCACCGACTTCTGCCGGACATCGACGTAGAGTATTGGGATTTGGTTCAGAATGTCAACGCCCGGGCGGCCGTGTTTTTTGCAAAAGCGAGCCTTCCGTACCTCAAAACGCAGGCAGGCAGTTCGATCATCAATATCGCCTCAGTTCGCGCCTTCACAAGCTTCCCGTTGGGAACCGCCTATGACAGTTCGAAAGCGGCTCTGATGGGAATCACTCGCACGCTAGCTGTCGAACTCGGAGTCTTCGGGATTCGGGTCAACGCGATTTGTCCCGGACACATCATGAGCTTTGGAGAAGAGAAGTGGAAAGCTGAAAAGGACGAAGAGGCGCAACGCCTGATGCTTGCCCCCTATCCGATGAAGCGAGTGGGCAAACCTGAAGAGGTCGCTTCCGTTGCGGTTTTCCTTGCTTCAAGCGATGCCTCGTTCGTCTCAGGGCACGCCATCATTGTGGATGGGGCTTCGACCGCGATGCACCCGGAAGCCGCAATGAGTATTTACGCCAACAGTTAAGAAAGACGCCAAATCAGGCGCTGAGAAGAGACATGAGCAGACTTTTTGGAATTGAAACCGAGTACGGAATAGTGGTAGAGGGGCTTGGGGCGAACGATTGGATCAACGAGAGCATAGCAGTCGTTCAGAGTCATAAGGGCGTTGCTGCGAAGGGATGGAATTATCGAAGCGAAGATTCCCGAAAAGACATGAGAGGGTATCATGTCGCTGCGCTTACGATGAATCCCGATGACGCGCAGTTCGACACGCCGGGGGCGCCGTCTCGAAGCGTGGAAGAGGAGCGTAGCGACCGAGTGCTCGTGAACGGAGCGCGTTTCTACAACGATCATGGACACCCGGAATACGCAACGCCGGAATGCCGAAGTCTTCGCGACATCGTGGCGCACGACAAGGCGGGGGAAAGAATAGCTTTCGCCGCCGCGCAAAATAGAGCGGCGCAACGCGGTTTGACGGTGGAACTTTTTAAGAACAATACCGATTTTCATGGCGCAAGTTACGGAACTCACGAAGGCTACTTGATGAGCCGAGACGTGCCGACAGAGTCTCTCATTCAAGCTCTGCTTCCCTTCTTCGCGACGCGCCAAATTTACGCGGGAGCCGGAAAAGCGGGGATTGAAGTAGAGAAAGTGAACGATCTTGCGGTCTTCCAACTCTCGCAACGCGCGGACTATTTCTCCTGCGAGGCGAGCGTCGATACTCTGCACAATCGCCCGCTAGTCAACACGCGCGACGAGCCTCATGCCACTCCTCGAAATTACCGCCGATTGCACGTCATCTGCGGAGATGCGAACATGAGCGAATATGCGACAGCTCTGAAGATCGGAACGACGAGCCTTGTTTTAGATCTGTTGGAAGAGGGACTAAATCCCCCTGTCAAATTGGAAGAGCCTGTCCGAGCCGTCAAGCAAATTTCACGGGACATCACGCTGAAGTTCGTTTTGCAACGACAAAACGGACCCGGACTGACCGCGATCGAGATTCAACGCATCTACCTCGCTGAAGCGCAAAAACGACTTAAAGGCAGGGACGAGGACACTGATTGGACTCTTGCGGAGTGGGCAACCATTCTCGAAGGTCTTGAAACCGACCCTTTATCGCTTGGAGACAAGTTGGATTGGGTGGCGAAGTTCAACCTTCTCGAAGCTTTTCGCCAGGAAGAGGGGCTCAAGTGGAATGACCCTCACATTCAGAGTTTTGACCTCGCTTATCACAATATTGACCCTGAAGTAGGACTCTATTATGGACTTGAACAGGCGGGACAGATGCGCAGACTTGTTACTGACGCACGCATCGACTCGGCTATCTCTTGCCCTCCAACGGACACGCGAGCCTACTTGCGCGGCGTCTTTGTAGAACGATTTGCCTCCGCTGTACGTAAAATAGGTTGGAACGGTATCGCTTTCGACTACAAAGGCGAGGACATGATTTTCGATATGAACCCGCTCGTGGAAGAGAACGTGAAAATTTTAAATGACGAGATAGCGGACACGGAGACCCTTGACGAGTTCGTCGAGGTTATTCGTCGCCGCCCCGACAGTGAAGTCTCAGAAATTTTATAGGCTTGAAACGCGAAGAGAGATGAACCGCGAAGTACGCGAAGTACGCGAAAAAAATGCAAAAGCAAAGAAATGCAAACGCGGCGCAGATTAAAAAATATTTGTGTCGGTTTTGCATCTTCAGGAAGTTCCGGCGAAGCCGCCGAACGCAACACGACTAGTCATATTTCATGAACCACAGCAATTCATAACTCAAATAAGGAGACTACATCATGATCGCACGAATCGAAGAGAGAAAACAGATGCCGACCCCGCAGTCCGATCCATTGAGAAAAGGCGGAGACGACGGGGGCCCTAGCAAACCGGACGTGCAACGCCCCGACACAAGCGACCTCCTGAAACGCATGAAGCGCGTTGATCCTGATGCCGCCCGAAAGTATCGTCAGCGAAGCGGCGAGTAGTCTTTCGAACCGGATTTTGAAACAGCTCTGAACTAATGGCATGACTGGAGAACATTCTCAGTCTTGCAAAGTCAAAAATCGCCTTTTTTCCTCAATCACATTAGAAAACCAACAAAATAACTATGGAAACTTCAACCGATCTCTGGAGTCTGCTTGAAAAAAGCGGGCATCCGATCACTCGTCCCATCACGGGAGCGCATCCTCCCCGCCCATTCGATAGTCCTGCAGGGCAGGGAATAGGCTCTGGAACCGGAGTGGTGGATACGCACGGCACGACCGTTATTGCAGTCAAATACGATCAAGGAGTGATTACAGTCGGAGATCGTCGCGCGACAGCCGGTTTTTCCGTTATGTACGATCACTCTGAGAAAGTGTTGCCGATTGACGACTACACCCTTCTTGCCATCTCAGGCTCATTTGCAAGGGCGATGGAAGCAGTTCGATTTCTCCGAACTTCATTCAAACTGTATGAGCGCACTTACCTTCAATCCATGAGCCTTGAAGGCAAATTGGCGGAATTGGCGAAAGTCGTTCGCGCAGGCATTCCGGATGCCTTGCAAGGAATCGGCGGTTTCATTCCTATTCTCACCACCTTTGACAAAGAGACTGCAGAGGGGAGAATTTTCTTTTACGACGGAATGGGAGCAAGATTTGAGAGCGCGGAGTTTGGAGCGGCAGGCAGCGGTTCGATGCAGATTAGGGGAATTTTCGACTACATTGTCAAGACGAAAAAACCTTTTCGTCAGATGACTCGAACTGAAGCTTTGACCGAGGCGCTCTTCCTGTTGGACATCGCCGCCGATCTTGATGCTGCAACAGGAGGCTGGGCGAAAGTTTTGCCGCTCGCCACCACGATTTCCGTGGACGGCATCGAGCATGTCCCTGAAGCCGAGCTTCGAGCGCTGTGTATCGACATCGATTCCCGATCTCTAAGAGTCATGCCGAGGAGCTGAAACAGCAATATGGCGCAGGTGAAGATATTCGGATTGGCTCATAGTCTGGACCCGATTAAGAAGAAGCTGTCCGATGCTATCCACTCTTGTGTTGTGGAAGCTCTGGATCTTCCGCCTGAAAAACGCTTTCATCGCTTCTTTCCCATGCAACCGGAAGATTTCTTGTTCCCTCAAGATCGCAGCGAGCGGTACCTCATTATTGAAATCAGCATGATGGAAGGAAGAACGATCGAAACTAAAAAGCGGCTCATCCGACTCTTGTTCGAACGAATAGGGGCGGATTTGGGGATTGCGTCAGCTGATTTAGAGATCACTATCTATGAAAGTCCAAAATGCAATTGGGGTTTTCGAGGACAAATCGGGGACGAGATCGCACTTAACTACAAAATCTAGATTTGACTTCAATTCAGACTTGAAATTCTTGATTTTCAATTGAACTTTCAGAAATGTTTTCGTAACTAATACTCCAAAGGGCGTCAAAGCCTTGCAACCTGATGGAGGAAACGAATGAAAACGGTAATCAAATTCTTGGATCGCGTGAAAATTGCGGCCCCGTGTCATGCGAATTGGGACAAAATGGAGGGTGATGAAAGGGCGAGACACTGTCAGGATTGCCGCTTGAATGTCTACAATCTTTCGGATATGAGTCGAAAAGAGGCGGAAGAGCTTGTGCGAAAGAATGAGGGTCAACGACTCTGCGTCCGTTTCTATCGGCGAAATGACGGCACGATTTTAACGGACAACTGCCCTGTCGGGGTTCGCAGGCTCAGAAATCTGGCGATTGCAAAATGGGCGGCGCTTGCCTCAGCGGTATCGGCAATACTCTATTTTCCGTTTGCAAAAGCGATGTCGTTTGTTGGAGTTCAAAGTAGTCCTGCAATCTCAAAAGGAAATCGCGCCTTAATAGGCAATATCGCAACGCCTTTGATTCCGCCAACACCTGTGAATCCCCCAACCGTCGGCAAAATTTCTATTCAGCCGCTGTTGCAAACGCCCCCAGTTCGACAAGGCTTCAAAGGAAGAATTACAGTCCAGCCCGCGTCTGTTGGAATAATGGGCAACATTCTTGATCCAAACGTCCTAACCCCTGAGAAAGCGCAAATGCCTCTTGAAGTCAAAGGGGAGATTGGCGAAGCGTCCTCATCAAAGAAGCGGTGAGCTTGATTCTCTCCGCTTCAAAAGAATAAGATTTGTTTTGCAACATCTGTTTGCGCAATCAATAATGAAAGCGTCCGGAAATTGCAATTTGCATATTACTATGAAAGCGAGAGAGAATGTACACTCCGTATGATTATAATGAAGCTCTTGGACACAGAAGAGATTCAATTGACGAGCGATTGCGAGAGGGTAGCCCCGTGGTCGGGCTTGCGTATGAAGGGGGATTGTTGCTGCTGACTGTGCGTCGGTCCCAACGAAAAGTGTATGAAGTCTATGATAGGCAGATGTTCTCCGCTATCGGAATGCAGGCGGACATCGAAAACATCCGTCTAGCTGTCATTCAACAGGCTCATCAAGAGGGATTCGAGCGAAGCCCCGATGATGTCTCGCTTCAAAGATTGGTCGGCTTCTACCTCAGTCCCGCCCTCAAGAAGGCGTTCGGAGACCAATGGTCCGGAGTGCCGTTCGTAATTCGCGCACTGTTCGCTGAGAGCGGACGCACTCCAAGCACGGATGTCTTCTACACTTTGAACTACGATGGAGAGTTCCGGCAATCTTCAGGCGGGGCTGTTATTGGGGGAAGTCAGGGTGCGGAAGACAAAATGTTGGAGAAAATAGGTGATTTGTCCGCTGTTCGTACACGTGACGAAGCCCTTGACTGCGCTTTTCTCGCCTGGTCGGTCGGGGCGAGAGAGGCTCTGAGACCTCGCCTGAGCGGACAACAAGACAATGAAGACACTTTGAACCCTCTGCGAGACATTGATGAAGCGGAAGCGGACAGAGTATTTTTAAAAGATGAGTTGAAAACAGGAACCCTCGAAGTAGCCTTGCTTGAAAGAAAAAGCGCCAAAGACAGTCGCTTCAGGCTCATGACGCAAGCGGAATTGGAACCGCTCGTACAACGAATGACATGACATGACAGGCCGCCGCATAGTTCGACTCAATTAAGAACTTGCATACCCGAAAGACAAGATGATTGTCGAGGCATCCGCGTGGAGTACTGCGTGGATGCCTCGCAATGAGTTTCTGCAGTGTCTCCACTGATTCTTAACGAGTTTCTAGTCCAACGACGAAGCTACACGCTTTGTCTTGAATCTCTCCGACCGACTCCGTTCGACTTTAGAGAATTCGCTTTGAGGACAAGCGCAACTTTCGCAGATTACTCTGAACGAAGTCATACCGGATGAAATGAGATTCGCTTCCTCTCAATCCCACGGATCCGCTCCAAGCAACTTCCTGCCCAATAGGGTAAGTTCAGCAGGTTTGTTGTTTTTTGCTTCCCATTCCCTCGGATCGCCTTGAAAGAACTTTTCGACGGTGGTTCGCCTCTCTTGCCAACTCCCAATTCGATCCTTCAGTTTCTCAGGCGACGTATGAGCCGCAGGGTGCATTGAGACGTACTGAGAGAACCGCGGCTTGTCGGAAACGTTGTAACCATTGCCGTGCAACAAAAGCGTGTTCCAGATAATCAGACTTCCGGCTGTCGCTGGAATTGGCAGAACTTTAACATCCGTAGGAAGAGTCGATAAGTCCGGAACGCGTGGATTCCTATCTGCTGGTTGAAGAGCGATCCACTCATTCAGTTTCTTGTGGAATCCCGGCGCGCACGTGAAGCCTCCCATATCCGCAGCGGTATCCGTGAGACAAAGAACGCCCTGCACCCCAAATGGTACGGGCAACTTGTAAGTGTCCACATCCCAATGCGTAAAGCCCTTATGTTCGTACTCCGGGTGATCCGGGTGTTTGGGCGTTTTGAAGCCGACGCGATCAAGAGTCACATGGAGTTTTTCAGTTCCATAGATTTCAGAAAAGATTTTGTGCAATTTGGGATGTTGACGCACATCCCATAGCGACTGATGTTGGTAAAGCTCGATCATTCCTCCGCGCGGCATAGGTTCGCGATACCAATCATCGGGTGAATCGCGATCCATACCCAGAAAGGCGAACATCGTTTTAATGACGTTCTCGCAAAGTTGCACCGGGACGGCATTGGGCACGACGACATACCCCTGCGTCTCGAGAAAATCTCTGTCTTCCTCTGAAAGAATCGGTTTCATAGTCTCTTTCTTCCCATGAATCTCTACTCGATGCGTTTTGCGCCTAGGATGATGCGTCGATTGTCATAAGAGGGCGCAACGGATTTTCTGGCGCGAAAGTACTTCAAAATAGAGTTCAATCTCGATTGTTTGGTATCAACCTTGTCCGTGACTTCCTTGAGAATGAAGTTCGCGTAGTAACTGTTCGTCGCCCCGAAATAGATCTTACTATCCTCAATCGGCATACTGTGCAACAAGGCTTCATGCAACGCTCCATTCTTCAATTTGTATCGAATTCCGGAGACAT
>JAYVOT010000244.1:0-7987 GCA_043757795.1 Chthonomonadaceae bacterium
ACGAACGATTCATATCCCCGCTCAGATGCCCTTCGCGAGACTGCTGAAAATCGGAAAACCGGAGATCAAACCTGGCTCGCAGGGGATGTTCGTTCTGGAGCGCGACCCGATCACCGGCGGATTCAAAGCGAAGGCGATCATTCTAAACGCCTCCCCCTGGGTCGGGTATGGGGGCTGAAATGAGCGAAAAAGGCGGCTGTCTTGTTGGCATTCGCACCCCCGGAATTGGGGTCGGCGGCTAAGCGCAGGGGAGGTTATCAACTTTGGGGGGGGCGAGCCTGAGCGACGGGCGCGCGCCATCACAAGACTCCCGCTTTGCCAATAAATTCGAAAAGGAAATCCATGCGAATCGTTCAGTTAAGCCATCCCTCGCAAGGGAGAAAAACCGCGGTCGTTCAGGGCGAAACCCTCCGACTGCTTCAGACTTGCGAATCGACCTACTCCTGCGTCCTAACCGCCTTGATTCGCGGCGCCTCTCTCGAAGAGACCATCGAATCTCTCCTTGGCGAAGACACGCTGGAATACTCCCCGATCTACGCCGGCGCCTCCGATTGGAAGCTGATGCCTTCTCTCGATCATCCGGAAGAACCCGCCCGGTACTTTGTGGGAGGTACGGGATTGACGCACAGCAAAGGCGCGAAAAAACGGGATGCGATGCACGCTCAACCCGCAAAAGTGACCCTGACAGACTGCATGAAAATCTACGAATGGGGAGTCGAAGGCGGCAAACCGAAAGCCGGCGAGATCGGGGTTCAGCCGGAGTGGTTCCACAAGGGAAACGGACTTATCTTGCGTGCGCACAACGAACCGCTCGAGATTCCCAATTTTGCAGACGACGGAGGCGAGGAGCCGGAAGTCGTCGGGCTATACGTCATCGACATGGAAGGAACGCCGAGACGCCTCGGGTTCGCAATCGGGAACGAGTTTTCAGATCATCAAATGAAGCGCAAGAACTACCTCTACCTTGCGCCATCCAAAATCCGAAACTGCTCCGTCGGTCCCGAACTCGTTCTTAACGCCGATTTTAGCAAGATCGAAGGAACCGTCCGCATCGAACGAAACGGCGCGATTTTATGGGAGCATCCGGTCTCCACCGGCGAGGCGAACATGACTCACACCCTGGCGAATCTGGAGTATCATCACTTCAAATACCCCCTGCATCGTCGCCCCGGCGATGTGCATATCCACTTCTTCGGGACAAGCGCCTTCAGCTTCGGCGCGGGAATCTCGCTGGAAGAGGGCGACCGGATGTCGGTTGCGCTCGAAGGTTTCGGCAAGCCATTGATAAATCCGCTGAAAATCGAGAAGACGACGGAGAAGTGGTTCGGCGCAAAGGGGATTTGAGGAAGACATCGAATCGGCGATTTGTCCAAATTACTAAGCAGGCGCGGCGCGGTCGGCGATTGAGCCCCATCGAGTTTCGACTTAGGCATGTCCATGGAATTATTTTCGCCAAAACTAACATGCGCCAAATTTGATTATAGCGCCAAGTTGTAAGACTGTTTTTATGAAAGGGATTTTCATGTCAGCGAAGAAAGAGGATAATAAAGTTCCGGAGCCGATGAAACAGACCTATGATGCGGTTACGCTCCTGACGGATGAGTTTTGCAAGTTGCATTTTAATGATGAGTGCGCCGAATTGGCGCGAAAGATAACTGGCGCTCTTTGCCGAAAACGACCCTCGCCTATGCTCGCAGGAAAACACAACTCCTGGGCGGCCGCTATCATACACGCGATGTCTTCCGTCAATTTTCTCTTCGACAAAGCAAACGGTTTCAAAGTCAAATCTCCAGATTTAGCCGCCCATTTCGGGTTTGCCGCGAGTACGATCAGTAACAAATCAAAAGAGGTTCGCACTCTCCTGAAAATGAATTACATGGACTGGAAATTCATGCTTCCAAGCAAGATCGCAAAAAGCAGCCTGGCATGGTGGATTTCTGTCGATGGGATGATGTTGGACGCCCGACATTGCAATCGTGATATTCAAGAACTGGCTTTCGAAAAAGGGCTGATTCCCTTCATTCATGCGGATATGATCGAGAAAGAGTGATGCCTGGGAGAGGTAGTATAAGCTCTGGGAAGATGAAGAGATGTCGTCATTTCGCAATCGAACCACCGATTTTGGAGATTTTTTCTCTATAGTCGGTGGTTTTGTGCCAAAATGATAAAAAGCAATCATAAAACTCCTAAGTCAGGATTTCACTTATGCTAATCCAATTTACTGTTGAAAACTACCTTTCATTCAAAGATAAAACTGTCTTCAGCATGCTCGCTGGCTCGGATGAGTCGCACCCGGCACATCTCATTCGAGAGGCGACTGGCAAAAAGAAAAATATCGTGAGAGCTTCAGCTCTCTACGGTGCGAACGCCTCAGGCAAATCCAACCTCGTCAAAGCGATGAAGTTTGCGCAAAACCTGATTCTCAATGGCTCAAAACAGAATGACAGAATCGGGGTCTCTCCGTTTAAGCTTGTGAAGCAGATCGACCCTGTCTCTCGTTTTCAATTCATCTTCGCTCACGACGGGATCGAATACTCCTATGGTTTCGCTCTGAATTCGACACGAATTGAGGAAGAGTTCCTCTACGCAACCATCAACACAAAAGAAACCAAATATTTCGAGCGTATCACAAACGGGGAAGGCGATACGGAAGTTGAATTTGGCGCCTCTCTGACCAGGGGCGGCAAGGACAGAAAGAACTTCCTCCATTATAAAGCAAAGGATACGCGCCAGAATCAACTCTTCCTCACGAACGTTTTTGAGGGGAATGTCAAAGAGGCGCCTTTCGAACTAACTCCTGCAATCGAATGGTTTCGCCGGGTATTGCTTATTATCGATGCTGAGTCTGTCTATGTAATGTTGGGGATTGCATTACATAAATCAGAAAACTTACGAGAATTTGCATCAAGCTATTTGAGTAATGCCGGTTCCGGGATAGTGGGAGTTACAACAATTGAAGAGATAATAGACACTCGGCAACTTTTTCAAGAAGATGAACCTGAAGCAATAAAACTCATGTTTCAATCTAGCGCTAAGCTTCGGGAAGGTAAAGATGCAGAAGAAGAATTCATAACACTCCAAAGATCAGATGGCAAACAGTGGACTTTAGGTAAAAACAAAGCTGGTCAAATTTACGTCCCTGCCTTGATCTTGCAACATGAAGACGAGAACGAAGAAATTCAACACACATTTGAATCCGACGAGGAATCGGATGGAACTCAGAGATTGGTGAATCTCCTTCCGATCTTGTTCGACATCCACGAAGGGCGAGAGAGGGTCGTCGTCATAGATGAGTTGGATGTAAGGCTGCACCCTCATCTCTCGAAAATGATTGTTAAAACAGCCATGCAATGCCAGAGCAAAAGTCAGCTGATTTTCACGACGCACGATACTCACCTGCTCGATCTCGACCTGTTGAGACGGGATGAAATCTGGTTTGTCGAAAAACAGAAAGGCGGCAATTCGAGTCTTTACTCTCTCGCAGAGTTCAAAATACGCCCTGACTTGCAAGTTGAAAAAGGCTATTTGAATGGACGTTTCGGCGCAATCCCCTTTATTGGAGACATCGGGTCATTGGGCTGGAAAGATAAAACTGCTGAAGTTGAGGAAGCGAGATATGCCTAAATCACGAATCAAGCTAAATCGCAATAACGTACTGCCTCGGTTCCCGGAGAAAAAGCGAGAAAGCGAACTTTTTGTGATCGCAGTGGAAGGCGAAAAGACAGAGAAACAGTATTTCGAGAAATTTGGCGACACGAGAATCAGAATTGAAATCTTGCCCACACGGGATGGCTTTTCTAAACCTGCAGACATTCTAAATCGCTTGATGACACCTGAAATTAGAGCAAAATATGATGTTGGCGAAGGCGATCAGTTCTGGATGGTATTCGACGTAGACCATTGGGATCGTGATGAAATCCATAATATCACATTGGAGGCGACGAGCAAATCGATTCAATTGGCTATCAGCAACCCCTGCTTTGAATTTTGGCTTTTTCTGCACAAATTTGATCGGACAGAGATTGACAACAAGCTTCAACAGTGTCCAGTAGAAAAACGTGCAGGGGTAATGAAGGAGATTTTGAACGGAACAAACCAGAACTACAACCAATTCAATAAGCACGAATTCCGCGAAGATGTGAAAAACGCCATCCAACGCGCCAGAAAACAAGAGAACGGCAGGCAGTCGCGGTTTCCGGAGTTCCCCAGCACGGATGTCTACCTTCTAGTCGAACGACTTCCATTCAAGGAGTAGCTTCGGAGGGTGAAATCACAGCGATAACCCTAAATCCTGAACAGCCGCCTACCAATATATGCTAACTTTTCGGGAGTCGGTTGGATGCAACCTCTTGCGAAGTCGAAATCTAAGGCCCTGTGCCAATCAAAATAAGGGGAACCGCCGGAACGCCTCTGTCGTTTCGAATCACGCTTGTGCAATCACAATCTTGACCTCGTCCCAGAGATAAGGTTTGCGAGTCTTCAGACGCACAAGTGCAAACAGGCGACAATCATCATTGGATGCCTGGCTTCTTGCGGATTGGCGGAACACTCTGTGTTATACTACAGCAACTTTCTCAATTGGCAATGAGCGAATTGCTGGCTCCATTCTCCAAATCCATGCTCTCCAATACAGCAATATATTCTGTTGGCAGCGATGGCAGTTCCGCCTCCAATCGCCCCATTTCTTGTAAAATAGCCATATGATTTCGCATAACAGAAATGCTGCACGGATGTTGCGCTCCCAACCCTGCTACAACTATCGAAGTTGCCTGTCTGTAGTGCGATTCCGCTTCCGCGTACCTGCCCTGACGCTTGTATAGCTCTGCCAGATTGTTGAGGATGGTTCCAGTATCGGGGTGACTCGCCCCCAACTGTTTCTCGCAGATCGCGGGACTGCTGAAAATCGGGAAACCGGAGATCACGCCGGGCGCGCAGGGGATGTTCGTTCTGGAGCGCGACCCGATCACCGGCGGATTCAAAGCGAAGGCGATCATTCTGAACGCCTCCCCCTGGGTCGGGTACGGGGGCTGAAATGAGCGAAAAAGGCGGCTGTCTTGTTGGCATTCGCACCCTCGGAATTGGGGTCGGCGGCTAAGCGCAGGGGAGGTTATCAACGGCGCAATACTTCCAACCGACAACTTCACTTCCCCTGAATTGAGTCGTCGTGTCAGCTCCAAAATTGGCGCCAGGATAAATTCGGCTATGCGCTGCATCAGAGTATAATGTAGAAATATTTCGCAAAAGGAAATAGTATGAGCGACATGAATAGCATCTCAGAAGAGCAACGGGAGCAGTTTGTTTCAAAAGGCTATCTTGTCCTTCGCGGCGTCTTCTCTGCAGAGGACTCCCGCTCGTGGGTGAGGGCGGAGTGCGCGAGGGCGGGGTACGATCTGGACGATCCTACGACCTGGAGTCAACCCTACGTTCGCATTCCCACCGAGCGCAAGGAGACGCTTTCCGAATTCGCCCCGGAAGCGTGGAAGGCAGCCTGCGACCTGATGGGAGGCGTAGATCGGATAGCAGGGAAAGTGCAAATTAGTCTCTTTGCGGTGAATCTTACGCAGGGCGCGGACAAACCGTTCGAAGCGCCGTCTCCTGATTCGCCGGGGTGGCACAAGGACGGATGGCATTTTCGCCACTTTCTTGACAGCTATGAGCAGGGACTGCTAGGCATCCCGCTCTTGACGGATGCGCTCCCGCAAGGAGGAGCCACTTTCATCGCCGCCGGTTCCGTCGGTCCCGTCGCGCGCTATCTGGCATCGCGCCCTGATGGCGTTCACCCTTACGATTTCCCGGTCAAAGAGCTGATAGCGGACGGTTGCACTCTGATTGAGGCGACTGGGAAAGCGGGAGACTTCTATCTGCTCCATCCCTACATGCTTCACGCCGTTTCGCAAAACGTTTTGCGGCGTCCAAGAGCCATCTCTAATCTCCTCTTCGAACTGAAAGAACCCATGCAGTTTGATCGTGAAGACGGGAAGTTCTCACCGGTCGAAGCCGCTGTTCTGCGCGGCCTAGACAAAGAGCGATATGCGTTCTCGCCTACCGGCGAGCGCTACTGCACTCCCGACAAAGGACCTGTGGATGCAAACTATCGATAGCCTGGCCAGGGCGCTTGAGGAAGATGCTTAAATTTAAGCATTCATACATGTTGCAAAATAATGAAAAAAGCGCCCCCCACTCCAATGCGGAGTCGGGGGCGCTTCAACGTCGCAAGCCAACCTGTTTCTACCGATTGGGACGAAAGGTGGAGCGGGAAGGCGCGTCATAAGACGATCTGTTGTCATATCCGCCCTGTCTGGAGTTCGGATTGCCTTGCATCGGAGTTCGTGCTCTCGGGGCGGGCCTGCCGGAGGGTTGGCGGGGCGCTCGCACATAGGGCGGCTCATTGCTTGGCGTATAGCGGAACCCTTCGGCTTTCACCTGAGGGATTCGCTTCTTAATGAGTCTTTCGATGGCTGCAAGGTACGCCATTTCGTCCGAACTGACGAGCGAGATCGCCTCGCCGGGGCTGCCTGCGCGTCCGGTTCGTCCGATTCTATGCACGTAGTCCTCTGGAATATTCGGGAGTTCGTAGTTGATGACATGCCCCAACTGCTCGATGTCAAGTCCTCTTGCAGCGATGTCCGTCGCAACCAGAATACGCGCGGTTCCCGCTTTGAAATCGGCGAGGGCGCGCGTTCTTTGCGACTGACTTCGGTTGCCGTGAATTGGAACTGCCGCGATGCCGTCTTTCTGCAACTGTTGAGCGAGTCTGTCCGCGCCGTGTTTCGTTCGCGTGAAGACGAGCGCTTGATCGACTTTCTCTTCAACAAGCAAGTGAACGAGCAGGTCTCGCTTGCTCTCTTTAATAGCAAGGTACGCTTTCTGCGTGACGAGTTCGCTCTCCATGTTTCGCCTTGCGACTTCCACAAGGGCGGGACGATCCAAAAGTCCGTCCGCAAGCGATTTGATCTCATCCGAAAAGGTCGCGGAGAAGAGCAGGTTCTGCCTTTTAGTTGGCAGTAGGGACAGTATGCGTCGAATGTCTCGAATGAATCCCATGTCAAGCATTCGATCCGCCTCGTCCAGAACGAGGATTTCAACATTGCTGAGATCGACGGTTCTTTGTTGAACGTGGTCGAGCAAGCGACCGGGCGTTGCGACAAGAATGTCTACGCCGCGATGCAGAAGTTGATACTGAGGGTTGATATTGACGCCCCCGAAAATGCACCCGGAGGTGAGCGGAACGTACTTCCCGTAGGTTTTGACGCTCTCTTCGACCTGCGCCGCGAGTTCGCGAGTGGGGGTCAGAATGAGGGCGCGAATGGGTCTTCGCGCAGTGGCGTGTCGGGCTGGACCGATGTTGAGCCGTTGCAACATTGGCAACGTGAATCCCGCTGTCTTGCCCGTCCCGGTCTGCGCGCCGGCGAGAATGTCTCGTCCTTGCAGAATGACGGGAATCGCTTGCGCCTGAACAGGCGTAGGTTCGGTGTAACCCGACTCAGACAAAGAACGTAGTAGCTCAGGGGCAAGCCCAAGCGATGTAAATAGTGGTGAACTGATGTTGAAAATCTCCTGAATCGGTCTGTGTCAGCAAAAGAGCTATAGTCCGGTTCAGACAGATTTGGATGGAAGTGCAGGCGATCGGGGTGACTTTTGAGTGAAAACCGCGAACAGTGTGGAGACGCAAACCGGAGTGCGAAACACGTCAATGCACGTATTGGTGATACTAACTTCTTATTATTGCATAGTTTGACGAAAAAAGCGGCTTATTCAATATTATTTGTGGAACAACGACGATTTCGCGATGCGAATCGTCACGACGGGCAGAGCCGCTTCGCTATAGCGCCTTCGGCGGGAAGCTCTTCGGGACATAATCCAAACCGCAACGTTGGGAATCGTCACATCGGGCCCCCATACGCGTTAACTTAAGCCGCAAGTTATTCTCAAGCGCGCCCCCGGCGCTCCACGCCGCCCCCAACTTTGGGGGGAAGAGAGCTTTTAT
>JAYVOT010000245.1:0-7981 GCA_043757795.1 Chthonomonadaceae bacterium
AACGAGACGGCAAGCGTTACTACCAGTTCGTCCGAGGTTAAATTCCGGTTTGAGGAATCCTGATTTCTCATAACTTCAACCCTCTAAGCCTCTTGAACCTTCAAAAGGCTTGGAGGGTTTCTTTTCGTCTGCGTCGAAACTCTTATTTTAAAATTGCGCTTTTTAATCCTTTTTTGAATTTTCTGCGTTGATTTGGGGCGCAAACTTTTCACATTGTTCAATTGTCGCTTCATCTATGATATAATCGGCGATAGCGAAAAAATCATCTCCCCGCCTTCGCGGTCGCGAAATGAACGCACAGCTTTTAATCTCCCCCTATCATGAAGCTGACACATGTGCGTTATGAACTGAAAGTGTTTCAATTTCGCTTTTCCTTCCGCTTGCCATCCCCCTATTGCATTGAAAACAAACCATGCGATTATTGAATTCGCTTCCGAATCGCAACGTCTTCCAAAAAAAGAGAGGTTTATAGGATGAGCGAAGCGCCGTTCTCAAGCAAATCGACTTCAAACCGACCAATATCGAACGGGGAACCGAAGAGAAGGATGTTCATCGCTCTTTTAACATTATTGGGAGTAAGCGTCTGCGCGATTATAATGGCTCGCCAGGCAAAGTTCGCAAAGCAGCAGAAAAGCGTACTATCAATACCGATTATACTGGAAGATTCTCATTGGTTTGAGGGCGTCGCTCTGAAGAATTTAGGTTTCGGAAGGACTTTTCTGACATTTCGGAAGCACAACGGCGGAGTCTCTTCTGCTGCGTATTCCCCTGACGGAAAATGGATAGTCTCCGGCAGTGAAGATACGACCGCAAAATTGTGGGATGCAGAAAAGGGGCGTGAAATGTTCAATTTCAAAGGCCATTCGCTTGGAGTGACTTCAGTCGCCTTCTCCCCTGACGGGAAACTAATTTTGACCGGAAGTAAAGACAAGACAGCCAAACTGTGGGATGTAAACACCGGGAAGGAGACCCGCGCGCTAACAGGACATGCAAGTATGGTTCTCTCAGTGGCTTTTTCTCCCGATGGAAAGCGAATTGCCACCGGAAGCGCCGACAATACGGCGAAAGTATGGAATCTCTCGACTGGGCGAGAAATTCTTACGCTAAAGGGACATAACGGAGCAGTCGCTTCCATCTCGTTTTCCAGGGATGGCAAACGGATTTTGACTGGCAGCCTGGATAAGACGGCGAGGGTATGGGATGCTTCAACCGGGTTGGAAACGCTCAGACTCACAGGTCACAAAAACTACGTTTTTTCGGCTGCTTTCTCTCCGCACGGCGAACGGATCGCAACCGGCAGTTGGGACAACACTGTGAAAATCTGGAACGCGAATTCCGGAAAAGAGATTTTTACACTTCATGGGCACAAAGACCATGTGAATTCCGTCGCTTTTTCTGCAGATGGCGGATTGATACTGTCCGGCAGCGACGATAGAACAGCCAGGTGTTGGTACACGGAAACTGGAAGAGAATCGTTTACGGCGTTGGGTCATTCGGGACCTGTCACTTGCTCCGCTTTTTCTTACGACGGGAAAAATATTGTTACATCGAGCGAAGACGGCACTGTAAAATTGAGGAACGTACAACGAGGCAATCCAGTCACTCTTGAAATCAACGCTTACGTCGCAGCAGTTGCATTCTCTCCGGACGGCAAGCGAATTGTCACAGCTTCGAGCGACAGCATCGCAAAAGTATGGCACGCGGAGACAGGCAATCGAGAGCTGACACTGGAAGGGTTTTCATACGGATACGGCAATTCGAATTCCTTTGTTTCGTTTAGTCCGGATAACAAGCGCGTTTTAAACTTCGGGTTTGGCGATAGTAAGGTGTGGGACGCCAGGACAGGCAAGACGATTCTCTCTTTGAATTCCCGAACGCTGGCAAACACCTTCGCGCCTGTTTTTTCTTCTGACGGGAAACTGCTACTGAGTTCCGGGGAACTTAGTTCAAATCGGGATCATTTCGGAGCTTGCGTGCGGGATGCTGAGTCGGGAACCGGTAAAATTCAACTAAAAGGACTTTTAGGCCTTGTCTTTGCCGGAACTTTTTCTCCCGATTGCAGGCTTATCGCGACAGGAAGCGAAGACGGGATAGCGCGAGTATTCGATTCCAAAACAGGCGATGAGGAGTTGGAGCTAAGAGGACACGCCGGCAGTATTTCTTCCATTGCGTTCTCTCCTGACGGTTCGCTTATCGCGACGGGAAGTTGGGACAAGACGGCCCGGGTGTGGGACGCTAAATCCGGAAGGGAAATTGTCGCTCCGATAAGACATAACGACCGAGTCTATTCCGTTGCCTTCTCTCCAAACGGAAAGCTCCTATTGACTACGACGGACGAGGACAACGGAAAATTGACTGAGGGAGTCGCAAGAGTGTGGGAGGCGCGATCAGGACGATTAGAAGGCGTTTTGAAGGGGCCCTTTCGTTCTGGGTCCTTTCGTTATGAGTCCTTTTATTTCTCTCCTGACAGCGAGCTATTGGCGTGTACAGAAAGTCCTCTTAGCGTACATCCGTCAATCTGGAATTCAAAAACAGGAAAGATCATCACTCTCAGGATATCTGTTTCTCCGGTCGTATTTTCTTCGGATGGGAAGAGCGTTATAACCGGAAGCATATCCGGAGGCGTGATCGCTTTGGACCCGAGAACTGGAATAATCGGGATGTCTCTCAAAGGATTTGTAACTAGCCTTTACGGAATCGCGTTTTCGCCTGACGGAAAAAGGTTCGCGACAGCGGGTTGGGGGATCGCCGCAAAAGTTTGGGACACTAAGTCAGGCCAAGAGAAAGTATCGATGCATGAAGGCAAAAAAGGAGTCAATGCAGTCGCTTTCTCTCCGGACAACAATTGGGTCGCGACCGGCGGGCAAGACAGCATGGCTCAGTTATGGAATGTGAGCGGAATCACTCTTCCTAATGGAGTTGCGGACTCCAGATCAGTCCTTATAGGGCATAGCGGTTCGGTGACTTCCGTCCGCTTCTCGCAAGACATGAAGTTTGTCGCGACGGGAAGCGAAGACAAGACTGCGATCATTTGGGATATGACAACTAAAAAAAATGTTTTGGCTCTTACAGGTCACTCCGACTCGGTACTATCCTTAGATTTCTCTCCGGATGGAAGACGGATCGCGACGGGAAGCGCGGACAAATCCGCCCGGCTCTGGGACGCCAAATCAGGACGTGAGGCGCTCTCGCTGATTGGGCATACGGAGGGCGTGACGTCAGTCGCTTTTTCCCCGGACGGAAAATTGATTCTAACCGGAAGCAAGGACAAGACCGCGAAGCTGTGGGATGCAAGGACGGGGCGAACGATTATTACTTTTAAAGGGCACGCAGACGTGGTGGCATCTGTCGCATTTTCTCACGATGGCAATCTCATTGCGACGGGGAGTCTGGACAAGACCGCTATTATTTGGAACTCAAAAACGGGACTGGCAATACTCATGCTCAAAGGACACGTGCAAGCGGTTCGTTCAGTCGAGTTTTCTCCTGATGAGAAGCAACTTGCGACCGGAAGCGACGACGCGACAGCGAAATTGTGGGACGCTAAAACGGGGCGCATGATGCGAACTCTTAAGGGACACTTGAAGAGAGTCGCTTCCGTCTCATTTTCTCCCAACGGAAAGAAAATCGCAACAGGGAGCCTGGACGGGACTTCAAAGATTTGGGATGCAGAGTAGAAGGTATATGGGTAGGGTGTAGGGGCGAGGTTCTCCCCGGAGTTTGGGGCGGCGTCCTAGCTTGGCGGAGGATGCATTTTGCTTGTTTACGACCGGGGGCGAGACCTGTGCAAGACAACGATTCGAGATCAATTTCAAGGCATTATGAGCAATTAATCGCCTTATTCAAGATTCGCAGATGGTACGGATTGATTCTTGTTTTTTATTGAAAAGCGGCGCAAAATAGATTGACAGCGATGCGATCACTGCACTATAATGGACATTCGGCAGTACGTTTTTTGTGTCATTCAGGCTTGCACGGAAGCGGGCTAAAGAGAATCCGCACCCGCAACAAAACTTCATGGGGAAGATTCGCGTCGGAAAGCGATGCCCCTCGAAACCGGTGTTTCTTGCGTCGTGCAAGGATGCGACCAAGTCGAGTTCCTCGACATTGCCCGAATTCTCTTTTCATCATCGCTCGATTCTCTTTTTTCAAACCATGCCAATCCCGGCAACGGGAACCAACCCCTGCACTGTCCTGATACCCTGCAGCAACAGGAGAGAAGTCTCAGACTCTCGCCTCGCATTCAGCAGTAAGTCTGTTCAAACTACGAGCAAGATGTAAAAGGACTCAACACATGAATCGTCTCTCTCGCACTTTTCAAGCATTCGCAAGCGTTCAAAACCTCGGAGGCATCCTCGCAGTTCTACTGATCTGGGCGCTATGGTCGCGATGGACGCATCCCTGGGCGCTCCTCCTCGGCGGGGTGGCGGAAATAATCTTTCTGGGCTGCATCTACCTCAAAGAAGAGACCCTCGAACTCTACATCAGTCACAGCGAACAGGATGCCGAGTTTGTGAATTCGCTTTCCCTCCTCCTACAAAAGTCATGCGGAATCCCCACGGATTTGATCCTTTGTCAAGCGTACGACAGCTCGACCAAAACTGAAGCGGACTCAACTCTTCCAGTCAAAGTTCGGGAAGCGAAAGCGTACATCGCACTCCTCACTCTGAACAGCGAACGGTCTCAAGAGATCGTTTTCGAGCTTGGCGCTAGATGGGGAGCCGGAAAACAGTTCTCCAACGTGTATGCATGCGGAGCGCATCAGGAGGATATCGTAGGCCCTCTCAGCGCAATGGAGCCTATACAGTGTATGGAGATGGGGCAGATATTCAGACTCATCCACGAGGTCAGTCAGACTCTAGACCGAAAGCCGCTCGAATTGACTTCGTATGTGGAAGACGCAGCAGATCTCATGG
This sequence comes from Chthonomonadaceae bacterium, assembly GCA_043757795.1. Taxonomy (GTDB): domain Bacteria; phylum Armatimonadota; class Chthonomonadetes; order Chthonomonadales; family Chthonomonadaceae; genus JAYVOT01. The sequence continues at coordinate 4,917 of JAYVOT010000245.1, forward strand.
AACTCTCACGACGAGGAGTAAGACTCCAGTTGCAGGCGTTGCCGCCGGACCCGCTCAGACAAGTTCGAGAAAATGTGATTTCCGCCGAGTTCTTTCGCAAAGGGTAAGCGCGGTCTGATACGAAAAGAGGAGTCTGGCAGGGGAAATTGAACTATTGAGTCTGCGTCGTCCATCAAACGACTCAAGACGCAAATCCAATCTGCTTTTCGAGGCGAATCATGACTATACGTGTAGGCGTGGTGACAGTGAGTGACGGATGCGCGCGCGGAGAACGCGAAGACGTGTCCGGTCCGACGCTAGCGCGGGGACTGGCTTCCGCCGGTTTTGAGATTTGCGCTCAAACTATTTGCCCGGACGACCCCTCTATCGTGCAACAGACCCTTTTGCGCCTTTGCAGAGAACGATGCGATCTCATCGTCACGACCGGCGGCACAGGGTTTTCGCCCCGCGACACAACCCCTGAAGCGACTCTTCGAGTGATTGAACGCGAAGCTCCAGGACTCGCCGAACTGCTGCGTTGGACGGGATACCAAAAGACGGATCGCGCCGTCCTCTCAAGAGGAATTGCAGGAATGCGCGGGCAGACCCTGATAATCAACCTGCCCGGCAGCCCGAAAGCCGTTCAAGAAGGACTGGAAGTTTTGCTTCCGCTTCTTCCTCACGCCATTGAGCTGATGCAAGACAGGCCGGTCGATCACACTCCGAGGTCTTCCGAAAGCTTCTCAAATGCCGATGCGACTCAGGAATTCGCTCAGCTGGAGATCGTGCGGAATACGGAGGAACCGCAAGACTCGCCACCTGCCGAAATCACTCTGATGGAGACGAATCTGGACGATTTTTCGCCGGAGTTCTTCGAAATCGCCATGGAACGTCTTTTTGCAGCAGGCGCTTTGGACGTCTATTTGTCCCCGATTCAAATGAAAAAGGGCAGGCCCGCCACCCTCCTCTCCATTATTGCGCCCCCGGATAGCGCGGAATCAATCGCGGAAGTCCTATTCACTGAAACCAGTTCTTTCGGAATTCGATACGCCGCAATGCACCGATTCACTTTACAGCGTATCTGGGAGGTGGTAGAAACGGATTTCGGTCCAATTCGTATTAAGATCGGGCTTTGGAAGGGCGTGGAAAAGAGCGGTTCCCCTGAGTACGAAGAGGTCAAGAGGGCTGCAAAAGAGCGCAACGTCCCTGTGAAACAGGTCTACGCCGCTGCGCAAAGCGCCTACGAATCCTTTAAAGCGAAGAGGGCAGAAGGGACGGACCAGAGCTTGCCTTAGCAGTCTCAAAAATCGAAAATCCCGTCTTCGCAGGATGATCCGCTGTTTTAGGCTCATACATTTTTCACTCAAGGAGGGTTTGGATGTTGCCACCTGCAAAATCGTTTGCGAAGGACAACCGGGTAAAACTGATCGTTTTTCTGTTGGCTGTCGCAGGCATATTCGCCGTAAAAAACTGGAGGGACGGCATCTCTCAAGCGGAGTCGATGATGGCTCCCGCCTCTACAAGGCTTGAAACGAGCCTCAGTTCCAACGACATCGTAATGCTCGTATCGCCCTCGAAAAAAGAGATGATGGAGGCTTCGGTGAGAGCTTTCAACGCCAAAAACTCCGGCGGCATCGCTGTTGAAGCGAAAACTACCTTCGATGCGATCCATTTCATTCTTGAAGCTCCAGGACTGGCAAAAAGACCCGGGCTTTTTAGCCCGATCTATCCGGACTGCGCCACCTCCGCAGACAACTTTTTCGTGCGGGTATTCCACATGAGCGGCCTCCGTACCGATGACCCCAACCAAGATTTCATCTTCGCCGAAACCCCCATTATTTTCTTGACGACCGAAAAGAGAGAGAAGGAGTTGAGGAAAATCTTAGGCGGCGAAAATCCCTGGGAAGCGATTCGAAAGATGACGCGAGACAAGGTCAATCCCTCATGGGGACGTTTGCGTTTCTCATTTTGCAATCCGGAGGTCTCGTCATCAGGACTTATCACCCTCGGCATGGCGCTTCGCGACTGGAAACTTACCCAACCGGAAATGAGTGAGACCAAATTTCTCAAACAGGCGACTGCCGGAGTCGTTTTGGATGTTGCAGCAAGGCAGGACAGCGGAGAACTAGTAAAAAAGTATCTAAGCGAAGTTTCGGCGCCTGGCGGATCTATCAGAGACTTCATCGCCGTGGAAGAGAGTCTGGCTCTTAAAGCGGTTCTAGAAAATCCGGACCTAAAATTGCGGGTCATCTACCCTATCAAAGTTGCGTTGTTGCAACATCGGCTGAGCGTGCTGAATGCGCCCTGGAATCAAGGAAAACCGTTAGAGACCTCTCGCGCTTTCGCCCTGTTTATGAAGACTGAGGAGGCGCATCAGGTTCTGACAAAGAACTTTTTGCACCCTACGACGTTCAACGATGAACTGTTGCCTCTAATAGAGACCCGCCGACCGGAGGGATTCCGTATCGTACTCCCTACCGACAAAGCGGAAAGGCCCGACTACAACGATTTGATGAACTTCTCCGCTATGTGGACTCATCTTGTTGAACCGGATATCGCAAGAACCAATCTAACGACAAGCGATTGACGCTTAAAACGCCCCATCGGCTATTCTATTCAATGGGGCGTTCTTCAATGATTTCTGTTTTTTGCAACGAGAATAGAACGTCCATTTCTTCATAAACTCTGCGTCTATTGTTCGATTCAGCTTAAAAGCGGCGTTGTCGCTTTGCAAACAGTCTGCAAAAAATATTTGAAACAATTGCGGTTATCAATTGTCTATAGCGTTTGATAGATAGTTACTCAACTCTTCGCCCTGATAGCTAGATCGTCAGATATTAGTCGTCAGGGCATTTTCTCGCCTCCTGCAAAGAGGGGCAATCGAAAACGATCGTCTTTTCACTAAGATGACGCTCGTATTTTTATTATTTTTGTGAAACCTCTAATTTTGAAATTCTTCCGATAGCCGCTACTCGCCCTTCCTCAATTCAAAACAATTCTCTTAAGCGCGATAGGAGTAGACGATTATGGAGGGACAAGCGCTCTGGTCGAAATCTTTGTCGTGAGTGAGAAGGGGAATGCCCAAA
>JAYVOT010000246.1:0-7961 GCA_043757795.1 Chthonomonadaceae bacterium
CATAGATGTCTCCTGGTATTTATATTTGTGTTGCAACAAACAGATTACCAGATAGATGGCGATACTGCCAACTCTTTCCAACTCAAATGGAACACACCCTTCGCATTTCTCGCACGATGGACGATGGACGATGCGTGGTTGGCAAAAACAGATATGATTTAAAGACTAAATTTATACTGTAAAACTAATAAAAAATCGCAGAAAGTTACCTGGAAGACAACGCATTTGCCTCATTACGAGTCGTGAGCGCCATTGTTGGTTAGATTCGTGCTATTCTAAAAATCACGAGCTTCATGGTTCAGACAAAGACAATACCACAAAGAAGGGCAGAAGACAATGATTACGGAATTCAACGGCCTTGGGATGGGGTTGCACAACATTTCACGACTTTCGAGGGCGGTGACGCGCTCCATCAGCGCTGAAAATTTTACAGGGGAGAAGGGAAAGGCGGGAATGGCGACTGAGGGAACGGGGGCGAACGCCGCACGAGACCTCGGAGTAGGATGGAAGGTGTCGCCATCCATCCATATACAGCCGCATCAAACTGTGACTATCGCGGAAATCAAGGGTTCCGGCGCCATTCAACATATTTGGAACACCGTTCATCCGAATTTTTGGCGCACCCTGATTTTGCGTATTTATTGGGATGGAGAGGAGACGCCTTCCGTTGAAACTCCTCTGGGAGATTTTTTCTGCAATGGTTGGGGACAACGTTGCAATATCGCCTCGTTGCCTATCGCAGTGAACCCGGCAGGCGGATTTAACTCATACTGGGAGATGCCATTCCGAAAATCGGCAAAAATCACGATTGAAAACCTCTCAAGCGACATTTGTCACGGCTACTATTATCAGGTAGACTATACTTTGACGGAAGTTCCGGACGACTGCGCGTACTTTCATGCACAGTTTCGACGCTCAAATCCGCTCCCATATAAAGAGGTACATACCTTGTTGGACGGCATAAAAGGACACGGGCAGTATGTCGGGACGTACCTAGCCTGGCAAGTGAACAATACAGGGTGGTGGGGAGAGGGAGAGATAAAGTTTTTTCTTGACGGCGATGGCGAATTTCCGACGATCTGCGGAACAGGCACGGAGGATTATTTCGGCGGCGCCTGGAATTTCGAACATCCTCAAGGCGAATACGGGACTTTCACGACCGCCTACCTGGGTATGCCGCAAGTAGTCTCTGCAGGGAAAGAGGGGATTTATAAATCTCAACAACGACATGGGATGTATCGTTGGCACATTGCTGATCCTATCCGATTTGAGGAAGATTTGAAAGTGACCATTCAGGCGTTAGGTTGGCGTCAAGGCGGTCGCTATCTGCCCTTGCAAGACGACATCTCCTCGACTGCATTCTGGTATCAAACGGAACCGCACGCCGCCTATCCCGCTCTTCCTGACAAAGACGGCTTGGAAGTGATCTGAAAAATAAATCTTCATTCGCGCATATTTGGGCAAACAACTCCATGGTCGCTCGCTCTGCGGCGAAGTTGCGGTATGCTCTCTCTTGTGTTTAGTTCACCTAATCCTACTTTTCGAAACAACCTTAACTCCCCCTACTGCAACGGGGGAGAGGGTAAGTAGTCACCTCGGATTTGATACTATTGTTCGCTTAGCGCATGACTCCCAAAATTCGATATGAGAGAGACATTGGGCAACGACGCCCGGGTGCGCCGCTACCATATTTAAGGAGGAGAAGATGCGTTACACGCCTCGTCCCATTGGCGGCGAAAAAGAAATCCCTCGTATTCTTGCGTTAATTGAGGCAGGGTGGCATGATTTCAGCCCGCAGACTCGCTACCACATCGGTGACTTTTGCTGGCGTCTTCGCGAAGAGGATCATCTCGATAAAATTACGCTTTGGGAAGATACTGATGGTACGCTGGTTGCCTTCAGCGAAAAAGAGGACGACGCTAGTTTTGAGTGGCAGGTACATCCTCGGTATTGGAATACGGAGATAGACACGCAGATTCTGGAATGGGGCGAAGGACAATGCGGTCAGGCAGAGGATGGTTTGCCGCTTTTATCAAATAGTTGGACAGCAGAAAATGATTTGGGACTCATTGAAGTATTGGGGCAACGAGGTTACGTGCCGACCGAGGCTTACTTCTGTTTTCATTTTGGCGCACTGCCTGCTTCCATCGTGCAGCCCGACTTACCGGAAGGTTACACGGCACGCTGTCTAACCGAACACGATTCACTTGCATGGCGCGTTGCAGGGCATCGCGCCTGCTGGGATTCCGAAAAAATGACTGTTGAGAAGTACGAACGCCTCCGGGGGACACCCGCCTATCGTATGGATTTAGACATCGTGGTGACTGCGCCCGATGGCGCGATAGTCGCTTGCTGTAACTGTTGGCTGGATTTGTCCAATCGCATCGGGGAGTTTGAACCTGTAGCAACCCGGCCCGAACATCGTGGGAAGGGATTAGGGCTAGCTCTTATACGCAAGGGAATGCAACAGTTACAAAAAGCGGGCGCTGAGCAGGCGATGGTAGTCTCATGGCATGTGAACAAAATCTCAACTCGCCTTTACGAACAATCTGGAATCCCCGTTGTGCGGCGTGATTATCTTTATAAAAAGACTGTCCCGACATAGCTTTTCATCCTCATTCGGCAAGTCAAATCTTCTTTGAAACTATCGACGTGAGAAGAGTTCATTATTCCCCACCTATAGTAGGAGAAGACGAGATTCCGACATGCCGTTAGTGGGATCATAGGAAGAATAAAACCGTCGCGAAGCTGGGGCGCGTCTTATGCGTGTTTAATATACGACTCTTATTACTTCAAAATTGCGCATGCGCAATTTATTAGAAGTCAATTCCCGGAATGGGGAATTTTCCGCTGTCGCAAAGGTCCTTGACTTCGCCGCGAATTTGACGCAATTTCATTTCATCAAACCGATAGCTTTTACCGTCCTTCGTGCAAGCGGAAGCGACGCGATCCATCCAATCCGCGATCAAGATCATCTCCGGCTCTTTGAAACCTCTTGTCGTGGATGCGGGAGTTCCGATTCGCAATCCGCTGGGAGAAAATGGTTTGCGAGGGTCGTTGGGAATAGAGTTGAAATTCGTTTCAAGACCTGCCTCATAAAGCGCCTGCGCATAGGGTTTGCCTGGGATTTTTCGGGACTTGATCATGTCGATTAGAATGAGATGATTGTCAGTTCCGCCGGTCACAAGCACAAAGCCCCTGTCCAGAAGAGCTTGTGCGAGCGCCTTCGCATTCTTGACGATCTGTTCGGCATACTCTCGAAACTCCTCAGTCATCGCTTCTTTGAAGCAAACCGCAAGTGCGGCGATAGTATTGTTGTGCGGGCCGCCCTGCAGAGCGGGTATAATCGCCTTGTCGATACGCTCAGGAAGAGTTTGATCCGGATTGTCCTTCATCGGGCGATTTTTACAGAGGATGAATCCGCCCCTCGGACCTCTTATCGCTTTGTGACTTGTCGAAGTGACTACATCGGCATATGGGACGGGGTCCGGGTGAACTTTTCCGACGATCAGGGCGTTGATATGGGCGATGTCTGCAATCAGATAGGCTCCCACTTCGTCTGCGATCTCTCTAAATTTGGCGAAATCCCAGAATCGCGGGTAGGCTGTTCCGCCTGCATAGATGACGTTCGGGCGTTCGCGCTTGGCGATGTTCATGAGTTCGTCGTAATCGAGAATTCCTGTCTCCGGATCCATTCCGGTGACGCCCTGTTCCGCATGATACCCATAGCCGACCGACTGATAGTAGACGCCGCTGAAATTCAAGTTGTAGCCGTGAGTCAGGTGTCCGCCGCTGCCGAGGTGCATCCCCATCACTTTTTCGCCGGGCTTCATCAGCGCGAAATAAGCGGCAAGGTTCGCTGGAGAGCCGCTGTAGGGCTGGACGTTGGCGTGGTCGGCCCCGAACAACTTTTTAGCTCGATCTCTTGCCAAATTCTCGATTTCGTCAACAAGTTCATTGCCCTCGTAATATCGTTTGCCGGGATAGCCTTCGGAATATTTGTTGCAGAAAACTGTCGCCATCGCCTGCATCACCGCGGAAGTAGTGTAGTTTTCCGAGGGGATCAGTCGGATGATATGCGACTGTCTCTTTGTCTCTTGAACGGTCAATTCATAGACTTCCGGATCGACTTCCGCTAATTTATCAAAATTTGAAGCGGCTGAAACGTAGGGCGGCTCCCCGAACGACTTCAACCCCAGAGGAATCTCTTCTATCACTGACATCTGAACTGTATCTCCTGAATTATTTACTGATGTTACGCAGACCTGACGACCAAATGATTTTTTCGAGAGCGCTTTTGAATCCCATGACGCTCTGTAGTTTGCGTAACATGAGTTATTTATACTCAACACGCAATTTGCAATTAGTTTGGATTGTACCTTTTCGGAGGGAAGGTGTCAACTGCGAATCGGCTCTGAATTCATGCAACAAATGGCGCTTTGCATCGTCAGTTTGAGTAGCTCTATTTCGTACATCGCTTTTCTACCGTAAATGTCAGGATAATTGATGCCGCCTCTTAATTTCGCTCGCGCTAAATCTTCAATTTTACATGCCTCCTCTTCACATTCGAGTCCGAATCCGCAGGCGGCAGCCAACTTACTCAAAATAACTTTCAGATTGAAAACAAGCGTATTTTTTGCGTCGTCATTTGCGTTCCTGGCGTTGCTCGGTTGGGCTGGTGTTTCCCGTTCAGCTCCTGCAGATCAAACTCGACAGGAGTTGGAGCGGAAATTCGTCGGCACGATCAAGCCATTTATGCAGTCTTATTGCATCTCATGTCACGGGAAATTGAAGCCGCAGGCGCAACTCGATCTAACCGCTTATGGCAATTTGACCTCCGTCGCGAAAGACTATCCCCATTGGTCTCTTGTCATGGAAAGAATCGAAGCGAAGCAGATGCCGCCTGCCGCTTCGGGCAAACAGCCATCGACAAAACAGCGAGAATCCGTAGCGGCATGGATTCGCGGGGTGCGTCAATACGAGGCGAAGCGAACTGCCGGAGACCCCGGACCGGTGTTGGCGCGCCGACTGAGCAACGCTGAATACGACTATACGATTCGCGACCTTACTGGAGTCGACTTGCGGCCCACTCGCGAATTCCCCGTCGATCCGGCGAATCAAGAGGGTTTCGACAACTCAGGCGAGTCGCTAACGCTCTCTCCTGCGCTGATGAAAAAATACGTACAGGCGGCGAAAGGAATTGCAGACAACCTTGCGTTGACCTCGGCGGGTCTGGAATTCGCATCACATCCGGTTTTAGCTGAGACTGACCGCGACAAATTTTGCATTCTTCGAATCGTCGATTTTTACAAACGCCAGTCAACGGACTATGCAGACTACTTTCAGGCAGCCTGGAAATATAGGCATAGGGCGGCGCTTGGGGCTCCCGCCGCAACTTTGCAGACGGTCGCCGCCGAATCGAAGGTCAGTCCGAAATATCTGGAACTGGTTTGGAGTACGCTGAACGCACCCGGCGAAAAAGCGGGACCCATTGCAATGCTGCAGGCAAAATGGAACGCATTGCCCGGACCCGTAAAAGGAGCTTCGAATGAGGCGCGCGAGGGTTGCGTCACAATGAGAGATTGGGTTGCGGGGATTCGCAAGAAAGTTGCCTGGAAATTCTCCAACCTCAATGTACCAAACGGTTTTTCGGACGGAGGTCAATGCTTTGTCCTATGGAAAGACAAGCAGTACGCCTCCCACCGGCGCCTATTCAATGCTAGTACTTTGCAAGTCGGCGGGACGCCTTTGACGCGAGTAATTCCTGCGAGGAAACGCGGCAATCGGACGCAACCTGAGAAGATTATCACAGACACTGTTGACGCTGATCTGTTTGCTCCGCCGGATGAAACCGATCGTGCGAACTATATCAAGTCGTTTGACCGCTTCTGCAGCGTTTTTCCGGATGCTTTCTATATTTCCGAACGCGGACGAATGTTCGTAGACGACCCGAACGACAAGGGACGCCTTCTGACTGCCGGACTTCACAACTCGATGGGTTATTTCCGAGACGACACTCCCCTGATGGAAATGATTTTGGATGACAAGGGGCGCAAAGAACTTGATCGACTCTGGTTGGATTTCAACCTGGTGGCATTCATCCCTGAGAGAATGCACCTTGAGTTTTTTGTTTACGAACGCGCTGAGTCAGGAACAATCAACGATTCGGAGTTCAATTTCGCCCGTCCGGAAGACAAAGACGCGACTTCTGAAGTAAAAATTAAAAAACTTGCCGACCTTTACCTGGCGAAAGCGAAAAGAAACGGCGGCGAGCCGTTGGCGCTTCAAGCGATAGAAGATCATTTCAAGTGGGTTAACACGACAGTTCGAGCTTCCGAAAAAGCTCGGGTCGCTGCGGAACCCGCCCACCTGAAAGGTCTTGTTGACTTTGCGCGACGAGCCTTTCGTCGTTCATTGACGGAGAAAGAGCGTGCGAATCTTCAGGCGTTTTATTGGAATTTGCGCCAAAAAGAGGGCTTGACCCACCAAGACGCCATCCGAGACTCGGTGGTGAGCGTGCTCATGTCGCCGAATTTTCTTTTCCGCCTGGATTTGGACGCTACAGCAGAACCTCCAAAGTTGGATACGCCTCTTGATAAAGTTGCACGGGTTCGAACTGCCGCTTTCGTGCGACACGTGAACATTTCACCGCCGAAAAGAAACGTTGATCGACCCGGAAAAGACGGCATAGAGCCGCTTCCGGACAACGCTCTGGCAAATCGTTTGAGCTATTTCATTTGGTCCAGCATGCCGGATGAGGAGTTGCTCGCTCACGCCTCAGCCGGCGATCTTCATCGTCCGGAAGTCCTGACAGCTCAAGCGCGTAGGATGTTGAAATCTCCGCGCGCCCGCGCGCTCGCTCTGGAATTCGGCGGCAATTGGTTGGATTTTCGACGATTTGAAGAGCATAACGCAGTTGATCGAGAGCGTTTTCCCAGTTTCAATGACGACCTTAGAGAGTCGATGTTTGAAGAGCCGCTTCGATTCTTTCTGGATGAGTTCCAGAATGATCGATCCGTTCTTGATTTACTCTATGGGAAGCGTACTTTCGTGAATGCTACCCTTGCGAAACACTATGGCATGACGGAAGTTAAGCCGACGGGAACCGATTGGGTGCGAGTGGACAACGCCGACCGTTACGGGCGGGGCGGACTCTTTCCGATGGCGGTTTTCCTGACCAAGAACTCGCCAGGCTTGCGAACGAGTCCGGTGAAGCGGGGATATTGGGTGGTTCGTCGCCTGTTAGGGGAGTACATTCCGCCTCCTCCCGCCGTCGTGCCGGAGTTGCCGAAGGACGAGAGCAAAATGGGCGATTTGACTCTCCGGCAAGCGTTGGCAAAGCACAGAGAGAACCCGGCTTGCGCGGGTTGTCATGCTAGATTTGACGCATACGGACTCGTGTTCGAAGGTTACGGTCCTGTGGGCGAGTTGAGAAGCAAAGATTTCGGCGGAAAACTCGTAGACGCGAAAGCGCCATTCCCCGGCGGAACGGAGCGAACGGGAGTAACCGGATTGCAGGAGTTCGTCCGCCAACAAAGACAACAGGATTTTCTCGACACTTTCGGCCGCAAACTTTTGTCCTATGGTTTAGGACGCAGTTTGCAACTTTCAGATGATACCACCCTTCAGGAAATGCAGAAGAAATTGGCAACCGGAGGATATCGATTCGGGACGCTTGTCGAGACGATCGTCACAAGCAAACAGTTCCGAAATCGACGAATAACGCCCCCACAAGATAGGAATTGATCACCATGTCGAACGAAACTCAAAAAACATTCAAGCCGATCTCCCGTCGCCTCCTGCTTCGCGGCGCAGGAGTCGCGATGTCATTGCCCTGGCTTGAATCTCTCCCGGTTTGGGGCGCGGCCGCAGAGGGTGCGAAGGCGGCGGGAACGCCTCCGCAAAGATTCGTGGTTCAATTCATGGGAACGGGGATCAACCCGGATCATTGGTGGGCAAAG
>JAYVOT010000247.1:0-2175 GCA_043757795.1 Chthonomonadaceae bacterium
CGCCGTGTGTGCTTCGCACACGATACTCAAGGTGCGGAGTATGCTCCAAGAGACGCCCCTGCAAACTGGCACAGGAATGGCAGTCCTACGGGCAGGCAAATCCGTCTCATGTCCGAAGACCGTGACTTTTGTCATGGGATTCAAAAGCGCTCTCGAAAAAATCATTTGGTCGTCAGGTCTGCGTAACATCAGAGAGTTAATTGAAAGTCGCATGAAGAACGCAAATGCGTTCGCAATCTTTCAGGGCAGGAGAATAATACAATGCCTCTCGTTTTCGTTCATGGTGTCAATGTGAGAAAAGGCGTATCGGACACTGAACAACGACTCTTTCAGCAAGAACAGCTCACACGCGACGAACTCTTCCGGTCCATCTCCCTCAAAGATCTCATTCCTACGAAACTAAAGACCTTGAAAATCGCAAATCCCTATTGGGGCGAGTTCGGGGCGAAGTTCGATTTCGACTTGAAATCCGTTCCGGTTCCAGGCACAGAGCTTTTCGGCGGAGAGGATGCCGCTTCAGCCGACGCGCTAGCAGGGATGCTTCCGCTTGAATTCGCCGTAAATCTCAATAAAAACAGCAAACAAGACTCTTTCTTGCTAGTTTTGGCTCAACAGGATCCCGTAAAGGCGATGCCACTCGTGCTGGACATCCTCACTCTTGTCGCCGCCAAAACCGAACGCGAAGACTCCGACATTGTCGCCGCCTCAAAAGACCTCTCCGCATTCTCATCCGCAACTGCGAAATACCTTCAATCAAGCCCGGATTTGACCTGGGTGAAGTCAACTGACTCAAATGGGATTTCCCCGCCTCTAGATGACGGACAATTCCTTGATCGTCTTAGTGAAAAAGTCGAAGCCTTTGTTGCAAAGCAAGCGACAACAGAGAAATTCGGCGGAAATGCCTTGCTCGATCACCTTAAAAAAGCGGCTGAAACGATCGGAAGTATCGGAGGGAAAGTTGTCGAAACGGTTGCGGGCGCGGTTTCAAATATTTTCGATGCTGCAAAAGGCGCGTTTGTCGGCGGAATCGCAGGCGTTGCGATAGGCGCAGTCCCGCATCTGGTCGCAAACCTGGCGCGCCCTAAAGCGACTCGCGCGCTCTGTCTCTTTTTCGGGGACGTGTTCGTCTATCTAGGGGAGAGAGATGACAACGCCAATATTCGCAAGACTGTAGAGAAGGCGATTCTTGAAGCGCATGCTGCAAGAACGGATGAGGATCCGCTCATCATCGTGGCGCACAGCATGGGGGGCGATATCGTCTACGACATCCTCACGCACTACCATCCGGAAGTGACCGTCGATCTGTTTCTTTCAGTCGGCTCGCAAGTGGCTCTTTTCAAGGAGATGAGTCTTTTCAAGGAGGATGGAGCAATGCCTTTTGGGCAAAAGCCGACTCTTCGCAAAAAGCCAGACAATATTCTGAACTGGGTGAATGTTTTCGACGAGATCGACGTGCTTGGGTTCGCCACGAAAGAGGTTTTTTCAGGAGTGAAAGATTTCGCTATCGACAACAAAACCAATCTGTTCGAAACTCACGGCTCCTATTTCCTTCGCCCGTTCTTTCATGAGAGACTCAGAGCGAGAATTGCAGAGATGGGCTTGAAGTTAGGGGAGAACGAATGACGCTCTACATCGCGAAAGATTGGGATAAGACTCCGCACACTCATATTTTAATTATTGGCGTGGGATTGTATCCCTTCTTGCCGGGAGGCGGCGGAGACCACATCGCTACGAGAACGTTAGGGTTAAAGCAGTTGACTTCGCCTCCTATTTCGGCGTCAGTCATTGCGGACTGGGCCCTAACAGAACTTAATAACGACGAAGCGCCGCTTGGTTCCGTGGAACTCTTGCTCTCGCCATCCGTCTATAAACCAGTAGAGAAAGCGGCTGTCAAATTGGATTTCGAGTCAGGAACGGAAATCCACACCCCTCTCGCTGAATTTTCGGAAATCAAGAAAGCATTTGGAAGGTGGTTCGAGCGCCTGAACAAACTCGAGGGAAATATCGCTCTCTTCTATTTTTGCGGGCATGGCGTGCAGGCTGATGACCAGTACCTGTTGCCGTCGGACTATGGCGACGATAATATGGTTCCCTTTAGCGAATTCATCAATTTCACTCAAACCTTCAATAAAATGAACCGATGCAAAGCTCAAACGCAATGTTGGTTTCTGGACT
>JAYVOT010000248.1:0-7950 GCA_043757795.1 Chthonomonadaceae bacterium
TTCCGGAATGAAGTGTGTCATGGAGTCAATGTTGGAGTGCGCAGAGGCGATAGCGGTAGGTTCCCAATTGACATAGAATCCAGCTACTACAGGCTCTTCGGGCAGGTTGGCGATCGGATTGGAACTTACAAACTGCGTGAAGACGTTCGCTTTGACTATACGATCCTTCTTATCCGCAAGGCGCTTTTGATCCGCCAATTGAATTGCGCGAAGCTCTTTCTTAACCTCTGCTTCGCTTGCTTTCTTGACAATAGGGACTCGAGTATTCTTACGATTATTCAAACCGGGTTCGAGAGAGCCAAGCTCATGATCCTGATTAACTTTCGGCAAGGGAGTGCGAATCATGTATCTTAGCGTAAAGAGACTCGCGATTAACATAATAAGTCCCAATGCGATTAAACTCAAGAGGACTGCAGAAAATCGGACGAAGATTGGCCAACGTCTTTTCTCTTCATCGAAAAAGACGGGCGGGAGAGAATTTTTACCGGAGTCGGAGGGCGGCGGTTCAATTTCAAGTTCGCCGCCGGATGGAGAGTTTTCTGAATTCACAGAGGAAATTTCTTCACTTTCAAGACAGTATGTTCGCTTTCAGTGCGGCGCAACATCTCGGATAGCGTCACGAAATGATAGCCATCGTGTTTTAAACGGAGGATAAGTTCCGGAAGCATCTCAAGAGTCTGCTCCATTCCGTCATGAAGGAGAATGTCCGAACCGCTAGCCACCTCTTTCATGATTCTCGCGAGAATGACGTCTGCGCCAGGTTTTGCGAAATCAGCAGGGTCGTCCGTCCAAAGAATGACCGGCATGCCCATTTTTTCCGCTCCAGCCATAATGTGTTGCTGATGATGCCCGCCCGGTGGGCGAAAGACAACGGGAGTTTTTCCGCATGCTTTTTTTACAGCCGCGTTGCAGAGTCGGATCTCTTCCTCTACAACCGCCTGACTCGTATTGTCCAAATTGATATGATGATAGGTGTGATTTCCTATCTCATGTCCCTGTTGTAAAATATCAGCGACTACTTGAGGCGATTCGTCCACTTTTTTTCCTACTACGAAAAACGTTGCTTTCACGTCCAACTGTTTGAGCAACTCCAAAAGCCGATAGGTGAACTGCGGATGAGGTCCATCGTCAAAAGTGAGCGTAATTTCTTTGCTGCTCGTGTCCCCTCGCCAGAGTTTGATGACTTTGTCGCCTTTCCAAAGGTTGACATGATCGTTCGACTTCAAACCATAAGAAGACAGCCTTCCTGGAACAGGCTTAGTTAAATTCATAGCTTGCGGACGTGTTGAAGCTTGTTTGCGTATCCCATTTTGCAAAGACTGCCCTGAAACAATTTGCATTGAGCAGGCAGTCAGAACGATTCCTATCGCGAAGACCGAGAGTAATTTTGAAAATTGATGATTGGAGTTGATTGGCTTGTTTCTCATTCCGAGAGAGAGTCCTCAATAATTTCGCAGTTTTGCATTTTTGAGTAAAAAGTTCCTCAGTTATCGTATATACTCTTATACGAGACGCAAGGGCGACAGAGTTTGAAAGTTTATATTCGTTTTTTGCATATCGCTCTCATTTGCGATTGAAATATTATCACTCGAAATTTTGGCGAAGCAAGTGATATCATTATACATCAGAAACTACACTCAGGACTATTTCGATTTCCGACCTTTATTATTGAGATAAGCTTTGACTACGAAGTCTATCCCAAATTGAAACGAGAAAATATGCGAGTTATATACGGATTGTTCGCTCAGAAGGCGATTTTGCAAAAGGATTCAATGAAGAGCGAGAACACGATAGTCGACCGCATGATTGACCACGCATTGAAGCCGACTACTCGCGTTTTATGCCTGGCGCTTCTTTGCCTATCGCACTTCACTTCGACTTCAACAGTCAGAGCCGATGAAAAAATAGTCTTTCCTGAACATGACATCAGGAAAATGATTACCCCGCTTGCGGATTTGGAGGCGACCGTAAAAATCTCCAAAGTCGATTCGGTTGAATTGGAAAAGATCGGCGCGGACTTGAAAGCTAGCTACGCCGTCAGGAAACTTTCGTTTCAATACAAAACGCCGGACAAATTGAGGCTGGAAGGTCACTCTGCAACGAGAGGCAGCGCCACGATGATCATGAATGGCGCAATGCGATACTACGAAGTTTCGCTTTTGAAGATGAAAAAAACTGAAAATTTGGAGGCGAAATCCGGCAAGAGACAATCGCTTCTAGAGTATGTCGGACTCATCTCTCCCGGCACATTGAAGTTCATGCAGGCTACTTATCTCAAAGACGACATTTTGGACGGAGCAAACGCCGAGGTGTATGAGTTGAAATATCTTAAAGAGGATAGAGGCTCTTTTTATCGGGTTTGGATCGACCCGAAACAGAAGAACGTCCTCAAACGCGAATGGTTGGACGGAGCAGGGAAACTACGTGCCGCCTTCAAATACGGCGATGCAAAAGAGTCCGCGCCTGGTATTTGGTTGCCCACTCAGGTCGAAGTCTCGAATGGCGAGGGAAAGTCTGCTGCAATCCTCACCCTGTCCAACATCAAGGTAAATCAAGGAATGACCGATGAACCGTTTCAAATAGCGATCGCAAAGTGACTGAAATTCGCACCCGCATATCGGGACTCCCCGAATGGGCGTTCGACAGAAGATGGCGCATCGCAACAGTAATATTTTTGGTTTCGACAACGCTTTATCGAATGTCTCAACTCGGTTCGATAGAGCTTGCCCCTGACGAAGCCTACTACTGGGATTGGTCTCGACATCTTTCGCTCGGTTACTACGATCAGGGACCATTTATCGCTTACCTCATCAAACTGACGACTCTGATTTTTGGGAATACTGAGTTCGGAGTTCGGTTCGGAGCGCTCGCAAGTTGCTTCGGAACTCTCGTCTGCACGGATGTCCTCGCTCGGCGGCTCTTCTCTCCAATGACCGGCTTCATCGCTGTCCTACTTTTGGGCTTATCCCCGCTGATGGAGATCGGCAGCGTCATCGCGACTTACGACCCGCCGCTTGTTTTCTTTTGGGCGCTCACTGTCGTCTGGCTGGAACGCGCCCTATTTGCTGACAAACCTGCGGAGCGTAATTGCGCCTGGCTGATTTCCGGCGTCACCGTAGGGTTCGGCTTTCTCAGCAAACACACGATGCTTTTCATTTTGCCATGCATCGCTCTCTTTCTATCGCTCTCTCCTCCTCACAGACACTGGTTTAGACGCCCCCAACCTTACCTTGCTCTCGGCATCACGCTTGCGATGTATTCCGGCGTCCTCTATTGGAATTCGCAACATCACTGGTGGACTTTCGGACACCTTCTGTTTCTTGCGAAGAAAACCTCCGGGACTCCGATCAAGCGATTTGGGGATCTGTTGGGTTCTCAATTGGGACTGATGGGACCCGGACTTTTCCTTGCGATGATGATCGCAGGTTTCAGAGGAGTGGGCATGACGCAAGAGACTGCAGGGGCGCAACGCTCCCGATTTCTCGCTTGCATGGGATTGCCTGTGATGCTTCTCTTCTGCCTGATCAGCTTGAAATCGAAAGTGCAGGCGAATTGGCCAGTCTGCGCGTGGATGTCGCTGACGATCTTGTGGGCGGGATGGGCGACTGCAGTTGCAGGCAAGTCTTCCCTTTCGGCAAAAAAAGTCTTTGCTCTGACGGCATGCATTGCCCTGCTGAGTTTGATTCCCACCGTTGGAATCATCTCCCCGGAGTTTCGCACTGCATTGGGAGTTCATTTAAAGCCGGATCAGGATACGAGCAATACGGCGTACGGATGGCGAGATTTGGCCGCGAAAGTTCAGGCGTTGAGAAAACAAGAGGAACAGGCGGGACGCCCTTATTTCATCGCCGGAAACGGCTATCAGTTCTGCGCGCTCCTGGCGTTCTACCTGCCCGATCACCCTGCGACCTTTGACCTCTACATGCACAATCGTCTTGATATGTATGCAACGGATATCGAAAAGCTCAAATCCCGTCTTGGTGAAGACGCGATCTTCGTGGACAACAGCGCAGCAAATGACCCCGACTTGAAAAAACTCTTTGAAGAGGTGCATTGGGAAGCCCCATATGATATTTGGCGAAAGCCGCTGTACAACGAGCCTGTCAACACGATTCAAATCGCGATCTGCCGAAAATATCGTTTATATACGGGGCTGGAATGGGCTGAAGGCGGATGAGGATCCGGAGAGAAATTGGGTTGAAAACCGGCGTCCGGAGTTGAAAAAACTCTCCTGCGCAGGTTGAAGAGAGAGTCGCGCTTTTTTCTCAGTCCGCAAAGGCAGGCTTTTTAATTCTAGCGGCGGACTTCAGTCCTTCCGTTCAGATAGATTTCTCAACGCGCGCAGGCTTACATTTTTTAATTCCAATTGCGGACTTTAGTCCGACTTCCTCTTATAAGAAAATTTGTGAATTCGTGCAGGATAACAATCTCAGCGCGGAGAACTTTGAAGCGGCACGCTATTTTTGTTCGAGGGCGCAGTTCTCAAAACATCAGAAGATATTCATGGGGATTGATTTTCAATAATGCAAGAACCTCTTTCTCAATTTCGCATTGCAATTAATAAAATGAGTCCATGTCTACGACTCTCTTCCGCCTCTAAAGCGAAACCCTACAGCTCGCTTATAAAGATTGCGCTACTTTTAACGTCGATCCTGTTCTTAACGGGGTGCAACAACAACCCCTACCCTGCCGAGTCTTCATCTGACCCAACATATTACACGGTTTTGGGCGAAGATCCCAAGTCTATGGATCCAAGCATAGCGTACGATGTTCCCGCTTCTCAAGTGATAGACTCTATTTACCCCTCGTTCTACAAATACGACTATTTGAAGCACGAGCCTTTCACGCTCAAATTGTCGCTCGGAGCCGAAGAGCCGAAGCAAGAAAAATTTCCTGTTTCATTCGCTGATCATGGCAAGACGGTAAATCAGATCGGCGAGCGTTGGACTTTCAAAATCAAGCCGGATTTAAAATATCAGGATGACCCCTGTTTCCCGGGAGGCAAAGGACGCCCGATTACAGTTCAAGATTTTATCTACACCTTCAAAAGAATGGCGGATCCGGCGATTGATTGCCCAATCTTCAGCTTTTTTGGTGAGAACGTAATGGGCATGGCGGATTTCAACGCGAAAAACGCAGAACTTTTGAAGGCGAAAAAACCTGCGGACTACTCCTTCCCCATCATTGGTTTAGAGACCGACTCAACAGACCCTTTCACTTTCCGTGTCCTTCTAAAACATCCTTATCCGCAGTTGAAATACCTCATGGCGATGCACTTCACTTCGCCGATTCCTCATGAAGCAGTAGAAACCTATGGCAAAGAGTTCGCTCGTCACCCCGTGGGTTGCGGAGCCTACATGATGGAGGAGTTCAAGCCGAAATCCAGAATCGTTCTCGTGGCTAATCCCAACCGCATGAAGGAGACCTATCCTTCGGAAGGCGATGCCGGCGATAAGGAAAAAGGGCTGTTGGAGGATGCAGGCAAGTTGTTGCCGCTCTGCAATCGCGTTCAATTCAATATTGTTCGCGAAGGCATCACCTCATGGAACTCATTCATGCAGGGATATCAGGACGGCGCCACCGTCACTCAAACCAATTTTGAACAGGCTCTCGGCGCTAGCGGCACAGGCAAACTCACTCCGGAAATGGTAAGCAAAGGGATTGAAATCACGCATTTTCCTCAGACTGACACCTGGTACTACATTTTTAATTGGGAAGACGCAACCGTAGGCTATAGCCCGGATCCTGAACAGAATCTAAGAAATCGGAAATTACGCCAGGCCATCGCTCTCTCTATCGACTCCCAAGAGGAGATTGACCTTGAAAATCTGGGAATCGGAATCCCTGCGCAGTCGCTCATTCCGCCAGGACTTTTCGGATACGACAAGGATTACAAAAACCCATATCGCAAGCACAACCTTGAAAAGGCGAAGCTCTTGCTAGCGGAAGCGGGATATCCGGATGGGATAAATCCCAAAACAGGCGCCCGACTGACGATAGGATGGGAGAACGCGCAAATCACTCCCGCCGGCAGGCAGGCGATAGGTCTGCTTACCAAACAAGTCGAGGCTCTCGGACTAAAAGTTGTCTCCACTTCTTCACGATTCCCGATTTTTCAAGAGCACGTGGACAAAGGCGCGTTCCAATTTGCCGATTGGGGCTGGGTTGCGGACTATCCTGACCCGGAAAACTTCGACTTTCTCTTTTACGGACCCAATAAACGCCCTGGCCCAAATCATGCCGCCTACAAAAATCCGGAGTACGATAAGATTTTCGAGAGGATGCAGGCGATGGAAAACGGGGACGAGAGAAAGAAGCTCATCGTTCAGTTGCGAGACATCATGGTGGAAGATTGCGTGCTCATTCCCCGCTATCACACTGAAAGTCTTGTTCTAACGCACAAGTGGCTAAAAAATTATAAACCTCACCCTGTTTCGCTTGATCTTTTAAAATATCGAAGGGTCGATGGAGCTTTGAGAGAAAAGATGCGGAGAGAATGGAACGCTCCTAACTACGCACCTATCGTTGTCGGGATACTGCTCTTCATCGTGGCTATTATTCCCGGGTTCAAGGTCGCCAAAGATCGCTCACAACGAATGGTTCGTAAAAGCGGAGGGTCGACGTAATAGAAATGGCAAGTTGGAATACTGTTTTGAGCAAGCCCGAAAGAAACTGCAAGAAAACGTATAGCCTGGGAATCGCGGCGGTTTCACTCTTACTGCTGTCCGGTTGCAGCAATAATCCTTATCCGGATGAGGATGTCGAAAAGCCGACGCTTCAGGTCGCGCTTCTGGACGACCCGAAAACGATGGACCCAACGACTGCCGGAGACTCAGTCTCTTCGAATGTGATCGACGTGATCTTTCCCTCTTTCTACAAGTATCACTACTTGAAACGGAAACCGTTGGTTTTGGAGCTTGGCCTGGGGGCGGAACCTCCAAAACGAACGGATGAGAAGGTCGTTTTCACGGAGTCGCCGAAGCAAGCAAAGCCGGGCGGGGCGAAAGAACCGATCCTCTCCCCCGCGACGACCGATGGAGAAAAATGGACGTTTAGAATCAAGAAAGGGCTTCGCTTTCAAGACGATCCCTGTTTTCCCGGCGGTAAAGGAAGAGAGATCACAGCCGATGATTTCATTTTTAGCCTCAAACGTCAGGCGGATCCTCGCGTTGAAGGCGGACTTTCAGAGATTTTAGCAGACCTCGTGCCCGGCTTCCGGCAGTTCTCAGATACAAATAAAAAGAAATTGGAGTCAGGAGGGAAAGTCGACTACGGAGTTCCAATCTCCGGTATAGTTCGCGACCCTGTAGATCCTTACTCATTCAGCATCACGTTTCGTCACAAATACCCTCAAATCGAATATCAGATGGCGCGCCACTTCACCTCTCCGTTGCCGCATGAGGCGATAGAAAAATACGGAGCGGAGTTCGCTAGACATCCGGTAGGGTGCGGAGCATTCTACCTTGAAGAGTATCGCCCCCGATCTAGAATCGTTCTGAGAGCGAATCCGAACAGAATGCCGGAATACTACCCTTCCGAAGGCTCTCCCGGAGATGAAGAACTAGGATTGCTGGAGGACAAGGGCAAGCTGCTTCCGCTTGTAGAAAGAGTGCAGTTCAACATCATTCGCGAGTCGATTACCGCCTGGAATTTTTTCTTGCAGGGTTATCTGGACTCCTCAGCCGTGACTCAAACGAACTTTGAGCAGGCGATAGGCGCAAGCGGAGCGGGAAAGCTCTCGGAAGAGATGAGCCGCAAGGGAATTGAGATGACCCATTCGCCTCGAATGAACATCTTGCAACTGGGCTTCAATATGACGGACAAACAGGTCGGCGGATACGCCGAAAAGAATCGCAAACTCCGACAGGCAATCACTCTCTCCGTCGACAGTCAGGAGTTCATAGATCTAGCAGCTCTGGGAGTAGGAACTCCGGCTCAAACCATGTTGCC
>JAYVOT010000249.1:0-2169 GCA_043757795.1 Chthonomonadaceae bacterium
CCCCCCCAATGCATCGCAGTCGTGGAGATCCCCCTTCTCTACGAAAAGAATCTCACCTCATGGTTCGATCTAGTCGTAGTCGTCAGTTCGTCTGAGAACGCCCGGATTGATCGTTTGAGGCTGAGAAATTCTCTTGATGAGACTTCTGCGCGCTCACGCTTCGCGGCGCAATGGCCCCTCGAACGCAAGATCGCGCTTGCAGACATCGTTATCGCAAATGACGGCGATCTCGAGACGTTGCGACAAAAAGCCGCTGAGTTCTGGAAGGCGCTCAACGCATTGTCCGGAAGGAGCCTAAACGCTGCCGAAAAAAAGTTCTTGCGTTCTTTATGACATTGTGATATAATCCCGGCATGATAGGCACAATCAACCTGGAAGATATCCATCGGTTGCAGACTCGTTCCCCCCGTGCCATGTCTGCCACAGAACCGGCAGTTAATGGGATGAGACCCCGAACCGCAAAGTCCCTGACTAGCGAAAATCGAATCTCGACTCCTTTTTCCTGCTACAGGGCTGTCCGTCTCGCGTCGATAAACCCCCTCTCGGCGGCGCAGGCTTTTCCCCTCGATCGTGCTAAATGTGAGCGTGAGTTGAATATAGGAGGTAGGACTCGCCTTGAACAGAGCCAAAGCTAATCATGTTGTCCAGCGAACGCTTTTCCCCGCCTTGTCGTTGCTGCTTGCTACGAATGCGGTTCATGCCCAAAAACAGCATAACCCTTTTGCAATCGGTACAGGATCAGGCTCCGGAGCGCGCACGCGGACCAGTAAAATCAACCAGCGTCAGTTCTACGGACCGAATTTAACTCAGGTTCCGAAGAGTATGACGCAAGGTCAGTATCAGCATGGCGCAAAATCCAGAGCGCCGGGCGATGCCGCCGTTATTAGACAAACCGTTCTGATTTCAAAACAGAACCCTTCACAACAGTTTTCAGGCCTCTCCGCTCCGTCTCAGGATGAGCATCTTTTCGCCACAAGCGACGAGAAGTATCTTTACTTCGACAGCGACCGAGCAGACGATTCTACTGTCCCGCAGACCTCCACAGGCAAGTTCAATATCTTTCGTTCCTTCATAGACGGATCAGGGGTCACTCAGATCACGACAGGAACGGACAACAAGATCGAACCGGCCGTATCGCAAAGCGGCGATAGAATCGCCTATGTTTCAGGTGGAACGTACGCGAATCTTAGCGCCAACCTCGATAATCCAAGCTCGTCCGCCTTCCAACTCTACTACATCAATCTTCAAACAGGCGGCGCTGCGGTCTCGCTGACTCAAGGAAACGCTTCCGGCTTTACCTTCAGCGATGTGCGACATCCCACCTGGTCCTCCAGCGGAGATAAAATCGCCTTTGCAGGCAAACTTAACTCCGATCCGGCGAAATATCATATCTTCATTGAAGACGTCTCTTCGACGCAGATCACGCAGGTGACTACCGGCCCTTCCAACGATTACTCGCCGTCGTGGTCTCCTGACAATAGACTGCTTGCATTTACGACGAACTCAGTCGCGTTCTCTAGCGGTCCTTCGCCTGTTACGGCGACGTCCATCGCTTCCAACGACGACATCTTCGTGACCGGAGTGAACACCTCTTCTCTGAGACCCTCTAAAGTCACGAATTTCGCTGTCGCTGGAAAAGGATCGGCTTCAAACAAGAACCCGGCGTGGAGCACTTTGCGCCCGGATCCGCTTGGGGTGGTCACCTCCACGGATGAGAACGGAGCATTCGTCAATCCGCCGAACTTGCTCGCCTTCGCCTCCAACAGGGCGGACACGAACCATGACGGCGTGGCGAACGACCTTGTCTCCACTTTCGACATTTACTGGCTCAAAGCGATCGTCAAACCGGACCCCAACAACTCCGGAAGCTACACTGTCACGACTCCTGAGTCGCAGTTGCCGGACGGCAACCATGCCCTCAAACTTCGAACCAGCACTCCTGACACCGCCATCGACCCCAATGATCCCACCTCGATGTTCGACCCGAACTTCGCGACCAATGAGGACTATCCGACTTGGCCCCAATACATCTCTTCTTATAGAATTTTCTATCAGAGCGACAGAGGCATCGGTCCGAACATCGGAACGCAACTTAATACCTGGGGTTCTACGATATTCGACGTCAACTCGCCGACTTTGTTGAAATACAACATCGCCGACAACGAAATC
>JAYVOT010000250.1:0-7936 GCA_043757795.1 Chthonomonadaceae bacterium
CCCCTTCTCCCGCAGCGCGGGAGAAGGGGGTTGGGGGGATGAGGGCTTCCCGCCGAAGGCGCTATAGCGAAAAAGCTCTGCCCGATGTGACGATTCGCAACCATGCAGTGCATAAAGACGCCTTCGGCGTTTCTCACGTCCGAAGTGCGCCCATGCATTTGCCGGGTGTTTTCAACAAACGAATTTGTCGGTTGCGTAACATGAGTAAAGTAAACGGAATTTGAAATTCATTCAAAAAGCGCTTGGGGTCGAATTCCTTGTAGACGCAACAAACTTTCTAAACAAAAATTCTCATTATCTTGATTTTTTATGACGGACATCGAAATAATCGACTCCTTCATACGCTCCGCCGGAATATGAGTACGATCTTCGACGCACAGTTCCCGCGCCAACGGTCTTCTCGGCAGGCCAGCGTCAGGAAACTATCTCGTAATCTTTCCAAGCACAGCCGACCTGTGAGCGCCTGTGGCGGAGGGAACGTTCGAGGGGCGGCCATGCAGAGTTTCGTAGCCTAGCAAGGCGAAGGCCATCGCTTCTTTCGCCTCGTTCGGAACCCCGAAATCCGAGTGAGTTTTGATCTGTAAACCCGGTAAATAGTCTTTTAAGGCGTTCATCAGACGGTGATTTTTCACGCCCCCGCCGCCGAGAATCACAGTTTTGAGCTGATCGTCTCTGGGCAGAAAATCACGATAGGCGTTAGCAATGGTCATAGCGATAAACTCGCAACAAGTAGCGAGAATATCACGACCCTTATTGCCGCGATGCCGGATAGAGTCATAAATTACCGAACACCATTCAACTCCGAACTGCTCTCTACCCGTCGATTTCGGAGGTTTTTGAGAAAAGTAGGACAGGTTTTGCAGGCTCGCCGTATATTCAGTGTCCGCCTTTCCCTGAAGAGCCAACTTGCCTCCCTCATCAAACGCTTTGCCGCGCCATGCAGTTCTGACCACGAAATCGAGCAACATATTGCAAGGTCCGATGTCGAAGGCGATAATGTCTTCGAGAGAGCCGCCTGCGGGAAGATAAGTCACGTTTGAAATGCCGCCAAGATTTTGAATGCACCTCGTTTCGTTCGGCGAAGCGAACAGAGCAAAGTCGGCGAAGGGAACGAGAGGCGCTCCCTGACCTCCCCATGCCATATCCGCTGAGCGAAAATCGGAGATCACTGTGCAACCAGTTCGCGCCGCGATAATCGCAGGCTCGCCAATCTGTAAAGTGCCTCTTGCCTGCGAACCGCCAACTTCAAAAGGTTCCGGCTGATGCCAGATTGTCTGGCCATGCGAAGCGATCGCGTCGATCTCCGTGAGAGGAATTGAAGAATCGAGCGCGACCTGCATAGCGGCATTCGCAAAATGTTCGCCAAGCAGGCTGTTCAAAGCGACGATTCTCTGAACGGGCGCGTTCGCTTTGCAGGCAAATATTATCTCGTCGCTGATAATCGGCGACCAGGGAATATGAGCGTGATGCAAAAGTTTGATCGAAAAACCCTCTTGTTTGTCGATTTCCGTAAGCGCCGCGTCAATGCCGTCTGCGGAAGTCCCGGACATCAGTCCGAGGATGCGTTTTTTCATTCATTCGCCTCGTCTCTACTCTTCGAAAAAGTGGAATTCCTCCCACGTCACCGCCCCCTCTTCCACCAGGCGCTTGATCCGGCGTTGCACGGCGGAAAGTTCCGAATTTCGGGATTTGAACTCAACAATAACGACTTTGTCCTCTTCGAACTGAATTCCATCCACGGGAGTTCCTAGAAACCGAAAGTTCTGAGAATCGTACGGGTAACGATCCATGAGGGGAAACCACTGCTCCGTAATCCTCCCATACGAGGCGGAGATGCTCCGTCGCTGCGTTTTTTCTTTTTCGAGAAGCCTCATAACGGCAACTAATCTTCTTCTCAAATAAAAACTGTAGACCAACGGAGTCACGAAAACGATTCCTCCTACCAACCAAATTGTCTGCATCTTTTCCCCGTTCTTCGTCCCAATCGATTCGTTTCCCGCTCTATCCGATTGCTGATACGGGTATAATTATAGCAGACATAGAGCTATCAGTTTTGTCTGGTATGCGAAAAGAATGGGGTGAAGGCATTGCCAACATACGGTTATCTGTGCAACGATTGTAAAAACGAGTTCTCAGCATTCCAGAGCATGAAGGACGATCCTATCGCCCTCTGCCCCGAATGCAAAGGAACTGTCAAGCGGCTGCTCTACCCTGTAGGGGTGGTTTTCAAGGGGTCAGGTTGGTACGTCAACGACTCTCGCGCCCCGGAAAAATCCGAAGGCGGCGAGAAATCCGCTGAAACGACCGCTGCCGTCGATCCGAAAAAAGAGACCGGTTCAGAGACTAAAACTGAAGTGAAAACGGAAACGAAAACGGAATCAAAGCCAGAAACCGCTTCCGCTCCTACTCCCGTCGCCACCGCAAGCGAGTCCAAGAAGTCGTGAGAAAACGGGGTTCGTTTAGGGCGGATACTATAACGTGAACGCGCGCGATCTTTGCGCAGGAGGGCGATTTGTATGAACCGCCCTATTAAAACAGCCTTCTACTTCGTTTCGAGATCAATCACATAGACGCGCCCGGAAGTTGCGCTAATTCTGAGCGTTTTTAGTTTCACATCCTTCGGAACGGAGTAGAAGCAACGGAAAGTATAGCTTTCTCCCGGTTCGATCGAAGGGCTGTCAGTCGCCTCGTCTCGCTTGGCTTTCCATAAGTAGTCCAAAAGGAGAGTGTATTTTTCACCGTCCGCATCTTTCAGAACTACGCTTTCGGTGGAACCGACTTCGAAGAGAGTGATCGCTTTTTTGAAGAGGTTTTTCACTGTGATGTTCGCGATGGCGTACTGCTTGCCTTCTTCCGGAAGCGCGTCATGATGCTTCTCAGAGGAAGTCAGCTCAACGGAGTTGCAGGTGACAGCGAAGTAGCTGGAGAAAAATGGCGTTCCGATTTTCGCGACGCCTTGTGGCATGGCGACTGCGCCCAATTTGTCTGATTTTTCTTTTACGCTGTCCGGCAACCCGGCGATAATGTTTTTCGGGTTTCCCGGAGCGCCGTCTCGCTCCTTGGTTGCGACATCCGCTATAAAATACCGAACTACCTCTTCGCCCTTCACGAACTTCCTGCCCTGTTTTAAAATGATTTTGCTGATCCTTGCTTTTGAAGGAACTTTGATCATGCATGTCAATTCGTCTTTATCCGGATTCTGCCCTGAGCCTTGACCCGGCTTCAAATTTATAGAAACCTCGGCGCTCTCCGTACTTGAAAGTCGATAGTTGGCTCCTACGTAGTCATGACCTTCCTCATCGACAACTGTAAAATCAGGACCCCCGAAAAGCATTTCGCTAGGCAAGGAATTCTTAATCGCAAGTGTCAAAACTAAGAACTTCTCATCCGCATTCGGAGCAGTCCACTCATAGGCTTTATACGGTTCTACGGAGTAGCGCGCCTTCAAAATCGTGAAGTTCCAACCCGAATTCATTGTGTAGATAGCGCCGAAAACGCCGTCTCCTCCCTGTTGTTGACCTTGCGCTTTTGTGACATCCTGCGCTTTGACCGGGGGCTTAGACGGCGTCTTTGTTTTTTTCGTCTGCGCCAGGATGGAAGAAGAGAGCGCCAGCAAGGCGATGCATGCAATCAGTCGATATTTCATACGGTTGGTTCCTTTCAATACAATTGTGATTCATATCCTATTATAGCCCGTCCTGAAAGTATGTCAAGTGAAATTTTACACAGTATTGAATTTCAGGCGCTCTTGTCGCAAGCCTGCAGGATCCCGATAAAAATCACTGTACGATCGGCTTCGCTACGCGCCCGGCAAAACCGGGGAATAGATTAGCAGGCGCTACGCTCCGCAGAGCCGAGCAAAAAAGCGCTCGACTCAATCGGATGACTCCCGCCTGCAGCAATCTCGCGTCTTCAGGATGCGCGCCGCAGTTGCGCAAAGAGTCTCTTCAGGATGTTGCGCTCCCGTGAATTCAGAATTAGTTTGCTGAAATTATTCCTAAATCAAAGAGTTTCTTGTCTATCCAAAAACGCTTTTGAAAGCTCTTGTTTGCATGGGATACAGCGGATTGAACTTACTATGGCGCTTCCGACACAAAAACTATGAAACCAGCGGAGTTTTTGCATCGTAGTGTCTTTTACCAGCGTAGATTTACTAAATTAGAATTGAGTTTCAACCTAGAGGAGATTTCGCATTGAAAAGAAAAGCGGCAACTATTTCGAGCCTCGGTTTCGCACTTATTTCAGTCGGGGCGTTCGCTCAGAACGCTGGATCGCCTCAGCCTCCCATAAAATATAATAATCGAAAAATGGTTGCTGTCAAAACGACGACTCCCCCGATGATTGATGGGGACTTGAGCGACGTCTGTTGGGTGACAGCGCCGATTGCGGAGACGTTCACCGACGGACAGAACGGAAATCTAGTTGCAGATCAGACGACCGCACGGATTCTTTACGATGAGAAATTCCTTTACGTTTCGTTCAAATGCAAAGATTCGCAGCCCGACAAAATCGTCGCTAGGGAAACCGTGCGCGATACGCAGTATCAGGGAAACGGGACTGACGACGACAACGTCGAGGTCTCATTCGACGCTTTCAACACGCGCAAATTCGAAGCCCTTTCTCGATTCTCTTTGAACGCCCTCGGAACTCGTTCCGCCCTGCTCGCAGGCGGAAGAGCCAATAAAGTCGAGTGGCAGGGCGATTGGGACGGAGCGGTCAAACGCACGACAGAGGGTTGGACCGCTGAGATGCGAATCCCCTGGAAGATTCTCAACTATCCATCCAGCAAAAAACCTCTTAATATCGGGCTGAACTTCGGTCGCTTCCAAAATCGCACTCGAATTTTTTCTCAATGGAGCAATCTGACAGCGAGCGGATTCCTTGAGCGGGAAGGCGAATGGACGGGAGTAGAGGCTCCGAAAACCGCATTTCACCCTCATGTATCCTTATTGCCCTATGTTCTCTTTGGGAATAAAGGAGGAACTCCCACTTTCAACTCCGGCGTGGATGTCAGGGTGACCTTGACTCCGCAATTAACCGGAATCGCCAGCTTGATTCCGGATTTCGCGACGGTTGAGAACGCCCTCACCAGCATTCAGTTCTCTCGCAGGGAGCAGATCGCCGATGAAACGCGTCCGTTCTTTCTTGAGGGCCGAAATAATTTTCGCGTCTCCAATATCAACATCATCGGAAACTA
This sequence comes from Chthonomonadaceae bacterium, assembly GCA_043757795.1. Taxonomy (GTDB): domain Bacteria; phylum Armatimonadota; class Chthonomonadetes; order Chthonomonadales; family Chthonomonadaceae; genus JAYVOT01. Next base: position 5,198 of record JAYVOT010000250.1, read on the forward strand.
CCTTCTATCGCAACGGATCGGTCGATTCGATGTCGGAACGAAACTCTATGGAAATGTCACTTCGAAAGACAGGTTGGGACTCCTGCAGACCATGGAATTCGGCAAGCGAAACGATTTCGCGCTGAATTGGAATCACAGTCAGTCCGATACCTCTTCGATAGATTTCTTTGTCAGTCAGAAGAGCGCAAACGATGACAACAACACCGTGGGGGTCGTCAATGAACAGTTCCGGCGCGGGAAAATGGATATCTCCGGGCAGGTTGCGCTTTCAAGCGGGCGGAATGCGGGCGGCGATGCAAAGCAGTTCTCGATTCTGTATCAGGACAAACTCAATTTATCAGGAATTGCATATCAGGAGGTTTCGCCCCTCTTTCGCGCTGCCGACGGGTTTGTCTCTTTTACGGACAATCGAGGCGCGCTTCTGGTCGAAAACTGGGGAGCGGAATGGCGAAAGGGGTTCTGGCGAGGCTTCTTTGTGAATGCCGATGTATCGCACTCCTGGCATTACGACGGCAAGCCCTTTCAACGAGGAGGCGACGTATCGCTAAATCTGCAGACTCGAAAAGACGTCTCATTGAACTTCGGCGCCAACTACAACCGATTCGACGATCAGACGGACGCGACTTTCACAGCGGGGTTCACTGGAGGAAGCTCGAATCGCTTTCGACAATGGGGCGCGGATGTGAGTTGGGGGAAATTGGGAGATCGCCCGTCGTTTTTCGTAGGACCGCATTTCAGCTATCGCGTCTTCCGCAAACTGGACATAGGCTTTAACGGCTCCGTTCAGAGTCTGGACGGCGTGACGCATCAGCAACAACTCACTTTCAACTACGAGTTGTCCCCGACAAGAAGTTTGGGAGGGCGAGTCGTGTTTCAAAACGGCGCCACGAACGCTTACGCCTTCTACCGAAACTCAGGCGGAAAAGGGGTGAATCTTTTCGTGATTTTCGGCGATCCGAACGCCAAAAAATCAGTTCTAAAGTTGCAAGTAAAGATTGTCTATCCTTTTGGATAACTTTCGCAGGCAACTCCGGCATTAACAATTGCAGACCGCGACTAATCTTTTTGCTTATAAAACAGTCGTTGCGATTTTTGGGATACTTCCTATTTGTCGAATTAGTCGATAAAATTTATGACACTGTTAAAAAGCTGACCAAAGGCGCAATGGATGTTCTAAAATTGCAATTTGAGAGATTGTCTAAGCTAGACGAATGGTTCGTAGAAATCCTAGGCAAGAAAAGCGAGATTGAGATAGCATGATTATCATAGTCCTCTATTCAAAACTAATCTGCTTTATTTGCGTGCAGTGTGAAATCGAAAAACCGCAAGCGAATTAGTGCGCATTCAACCTTCAATCCCTCAATACGGCACTGACTTCAGTAAACTTGATCCCTCTCAAAACCATCTTTTAAGGTCGAAAAGGCGATTTTGAGAGTGAGATAGGATCATAAAGTCTTCTTTTGCCGCCCCATAGAGAATCTAGGTTTACGCTTCAGAAATATTTATACAATATTTGAAAAAAAGCTTGAATTTTGGACGAATTCGACGATTTTCCGTTCATAATAGAGGTTAGTTGATGAGCGGACAATCATTTCCGCTCCCACATTTCTACCGGTCGAAAACCATAAGGGCAACCAAGAATGCTAAGAACCATATTCTCCTTTGCCGTAAACCATTCTCCTCTATTCAAAGCGCTCTGTTGCAGTATTTTCTTGTTTTCCGCCTTCTCGCAAGCTCCTGCGCTAACCCCGACGCAACCCGTCACCGCACTGGATTACAAAATCAGCGTCTTGAAAGTTGAAATCCCATTCGACTACGTTATGCACCAGATCATCCTTCACGCCTCGACTCCCGGAGTCCCAAAATTGAATCTTTTGTTGGACACCGGTTCGGACTACTGCATCTTGGACTCCGCACTGAAACTTGAGGGTTGCGATGACAAACCCATACTAGTGAACATGCTTCAAGGCAAAAAAAGAATGATGAAATTCTTTTTAAACTCCCTTAAATTAGGCGAAGGAGAGAAGTCCGTCTCGGTAGCGAACCTTCCAATTTTAAGAAACGACTTTCGCAAGGTGAGTGAAAAACTGAAACGCCGAATAGACGGCGTTCTTGGTCTCTCCTTCCTGGCAGGGTACGTTTTGGAGATCGACTATGCTCGGAAAACGCTTCGTTTCTCCCTGCCGGAAAGCAGCTTCACACTCGAAAAAGGCGACGATATCAACTCGTTTCTCTTTGAACTGATGCAACTACACCCGCAACAACCTTTTTCAAGCCTCACATTGAATGGTACGCTACCTCAAAACCGCACCCAACCTTTCATCATAGATACTGGTTTTGGGGGTATAGCTTGCTTTACGCACAAAGCGGCTAAAGATTCTGGCTTGCTTCAATACGACACAAGTCGAAACCTGACAGGAACGACCACTTCAGAAGGGTCGAACAGGTGTGAATTGATCGTTGCTTCAAAGCTCCTGCTCGGAGTCATTGACTTAAGCGGCGAGAAAGTGCTTGTGGACTCACCTACTCCGAACGATGGCGAACGCCCCGACATGATAGGGAATCTATTTCTCGAAAATTATCTGGTAATCTTCGATTACAAACACAAGTTGCTCAGGATGGAGAGCCGAAAATAATGCGCTCTCATATTGATTGTATGAAGGCGAATTAGCGCAAATCCGAATTCGGTATTTGTAAACTCGCCTTTACAAGAGGATAGCGCGTTCTTACTCATTCCTG
>JAYVOT010000251.1:0-2168 GCA_043757795.1 Chthonomonadaceae bacterium
CATTGAGACTGAGTTCATGCAGTATCGTAGTCCTGTGGGTTTAGGTCCATCATTGAAAACGTGTCCCAAGTGAGCGTCGCAACGTGCGCAAAGCACTTCCGAGCGTTCGCCGTCCGGGTCGCGAAGAACCTTGATTTTCTTGTCCGAGATCGCTTGATAGAAGCTCGGCCATCCAGTGCCGGACTCGAATTTAGTCTTGGAAGTAAAAAGCTCTTGTCCGCAATCGACACATTTGTACAGTCCAACGTCGTGATTGTTCCAATACTCTCCAGTAAAAGCGCGTTCCGTTCCCGCTTTGCGAGTGACATCGAACTGCATAGGCGTCAGCAACTTCTTCCATTCCGCCTCGCTCTTCACCACTCTTTCAAGCTCTTCCGCTTTCTTAGGCGCGGGCTTCGGCTTAGCTGTTTTTGTCTGTTTGGGCTTGGATCCCTTATCTAATGGTTTATCTTGCGGCTTGTCCTGCGCTTGTACGCTGATCGCTCCCCCAAGTGAAACAAGAAATGCCATTGTCGCAATCAAGTATGACTTTCGTTTCATTATTCAAATGCTCCTTATATTCTTTCATTTCGTAAACATATCGCGTTAATTTCAAAGTTTGGTTCGAACCCTCATTGAATGTTCGGATTCCTTTTAACATTAACGTGCAAAAATCGAATCAAGTTCCCAAATTGAAGATAGGCTGTGAACTATGTCGCAACTCACGCGACTACGTATAGAAAATAACGCCTATTTGTGGTATTATATATTAAGATGAATACTATGTCATCATTTCAGCGCTCCCGTTGAAATTGACTTTAATGCGAGGTGAATGAAAAATGGCTAAAAAAGATACTGGCAAGTCTAAAACGAACGTTTCCGCTCGTTCAGATGCAAAAAAACTTGAGCGTCTCTGTCGATTCTGCGGCAAAACTCCGGATGTGGTCAGAGTTTTGACTCCTGCAGGAAAAGCTCAAATGTTTCGGAAGTGCTGTGCGGCTGTAAGCGTTGCCGCTTAGATTCTCGCTTCTTACGGAACCCGCCTTAATATAAACTCCGTCTATCATTGATGAAAGACGGAGTTTATTTTTTCATTCCAAGGCGAAAAACTTGACATAAATACCGATGTTATGTTAATCTATGACTCGTATTGATTTATTGCGGCGATTGAGATTTCGATCTTATTCGCCATAACGCCTACTTGCGATTCATGTTTACATTGAATCTCACCGAACATCAAAGTGATACTTCAGGGAACTTTTAAGCGTATTCGTGCGTTGTGTTCTCTGAAGGAGAGATTTGTGAAACTTTACAAAAGCCGATCAGTCTCAGTATTTGTACCATTATGATGATCTGGACGCCGTAGCGAACTAGCCGTTTCCCTCATTGGAGAGCGTTCTTCGCGATACAGTCAAATGTCATGAATAGGTTGGAGACGGAAGATGGATACATGGAAACTCTTCTGAAACTACTTGTTTTGATATCGAGACCAACTCGCACAGTCCCTCAAAATTGAAGGCGAATAGTCTGTTGGCGCGGAAACAACCCGGGAAGCAGGGCGTCGTCCCTCCCGCTTCCTATGGTCACGCCGCACTCGCGCGTGCCCTATATCAAAAGGAGTTAGTGCAAATGTCTAAGGTTCTGCCCTTCATGGGTGCAGCCCTTGGCGTCCTTGCGATTTCTTGGACAGTCCAAGTTCGCGCTCAGGATGCCGCCCCCTTCGAGGACGTCAAGTCCGACCACTGGGCGTATGAAGCGGTCACTCGTCTTCAGTCGAAAGAGATTATCGTCGGATACCCTGATCACCACTTCCTCGGCAAAAGACTTCTTACTCGCTACGAGTTCGCAGTCGCTCTTGACCGAGCCTACAAGAAAATCCTTGCGAACATTCCTGCCGGCAACAGTACCCCCGGACCTGCCGGCAAAGACGGCGCCAACGGAGTTGACGGTAAAGACGGAAAAGACGGCTCGCCCGGAATGACCCCGGAAGAGGTCGCCGATCTCAAGAGACTGACCAATGAGTTCAAAGCCGAGCTTGCTCGACTTGGAACCAACTTGAAAGCGGTCAACGACCGACTCGACTCGCTCGCAACTCAGGTCGCGGCGATCAACCGAAGACTGGACAAACAGATTCAGTTCGGCGGAGCGCTCTTCACGGGCTTCAGAGTGGATCGATCGCGAAACGGCTT
>JAYVOT010000252.1:0-2167 GCA_043757795.1 Chthonomonadaceae bacterium
GCATTGGAAAGTCGCCTTGCTTCAACAATCAGCTCATCGTCCTCTCCGATATGAAGTTTTGCCGCTGAAATCTCATGCGCCTGAAACTGATAAAGCTCCAGTAGCCGAACCCTCTCTCGCGAGTCTTTTTCGAGGCTTTCCTTCTCTTTACGAAAATTTTGCAATTCGCGCCATGATTGAGATACGATCTCTCGCAAGGCTAGAACCTCTTTTCCTCCCCAGGCGTCGAGCATATCGAGATGTCGCGCTACCGCCAGCAGAGACTGATGCTCGTGCTGTCCGTGAAGATCGACGAGCCACTCCCCGATCTCTCGAAGTTGAGTGACTGTGGCAGGGCGGCCCGCTATTCGACAGAGGGACTTGCCGTTCGACTGCACCTCTCTCGCTAAAAACAGTCTATTTTCGTCGAGATCGAAACCTAATTCCTGGACGAGAGTTTGGACTTCCCGGGAGTTCTCCAGATCGAAAACCGCGTCAATCGTCGCTCTCTCGGCTCCTCCTCGCACGACTTCTCCCCCCGATCTGCCGCCTAAAATCAGATTCAAAGCGTCCATTAGAATCGATTTGCCGGCTCCCGTCTCTCCGGTGAGGACATTGAAGCCGGGCGCGAATTCCAAATCGAGTCGCTCGATAATTGCAAAATTCTTGATAGAGAGAGTGAGGAGCATTGCTGTCTAGAAGAAACCTCCAATAAACTTAGGTACGGTTTGATATGCCTAAATTGGTTGCGTCAATCCGCTCCGCCCGCGCTTTTCAGTTCGCCGGTGTCTTTCTTGAGTTTAAAATACTGTTGCAGCATTCTTCTAGCGACAGGCGCCGCAACATCGGCTCCGTGTCCCGCTTTCTCGACGAAGACTGCGATAGCGATCTTCGGATGATCCGCCGGCGCAAAACAGACGAATACTGAGTGAGTCAAACCGCTTTTATCTCCTACTTCAGCGCTTCCGGTCTTCCCGGCTACTTCCAATCCCGCGATTTGGATTCCGGCGGCGGTTCCTCCCGGTTTCAACACTCGCCTCATGCCTCGCACTATCGCATCCCGGTTTTCAGGCTTCAATCCAAGATTTTTTCTAAGCTTGGGTTCCAGACTCCTGACAATTTTGGGCTTAGCGCCTGTGACATCAATCATTTGCAACAAGAGTTGAGGCGTCCAGAGTTTTCCCCCGTTCGCCAAAGCAGCAGTGTAGTCGCACAATTGAAGCGGAGTCACTCCCACGTCCCCTTGTCCTATCGACATATTGACAAGATCGCCCTCAACCCAGGGGGATTTATTAGATTTGACTTTCCACTCCTTAGAAGGAACGACTCCCGCATAATCCGTGGGGATGTCGATGCCTGTCCTTTCTCCCAATCCGAAATTCTTCGCCCACTGCTCAAGTTTCGGCGGTCGCACTCTTCTTCCGACTGTGTAAAAAAATACGTCGCAAGATCTGCCTACTGCGGAGTCAAAGCCGATCTCACCGTGAGTTCCATCGCATTTGAAGCGTTGTTTGCCTACCATAAGGAACCCGGGACAAGAGACGGACGAGTTCTCACTGATGACGCCGGTTTCCAATCCTGCCGCTGCCGTAATCAATTTAAACGTTGACCCGCAAGGGTAGACGCTGCCTGAAGCTCGGTTGATCTCCGGCTTAAGCTTGTTCGCTCTGATTTCCGAATAATCTTTGTTGAAGGAGTTTGAGTCGTACGTAGGCACGCTCACCATCGCCAATATTGCTCCCGTATCAACATCCATTGCAACCGCAGAACCCGGATGATGGCGAGACAGCGGAGTTTGAAGCGCATCATAAGCCGCTTTTTGAAGTCCCATATCAATCGTCAGCTTAAGCGTCTTGCCGACTTTCGGAGATGTCTCATCCAACATCCCCATTGAACGGCTGTTCGCATCGAAAACAAAGTTTTTTGAACCGTCCTGACCTCTTAAAAATACATCGTAGTAGGCTTCAATACCAGTTACCCCTATTTTGTCGCTCTGTCGGTATTCGGCATCCCTGAGCTTGGAGAAGTCTTCTTTTTTTATAGGCTCAAGCCTCCCCAACACGTGCGTACACATTTTATCATCTGAATAGAGCCGGACGGGGAGCTTGGAAATCTGCACTCCTTCCATTTCGGTCTTCAACTCTTCAAGTCTTGTTAAGTCCTTGATATCCAGTTTTTTTACTAAAAT
>JAYVOT010000253.1:0-2163 GCA_043757795.1 Chthonomonadaceae bacterium
TGTCGCCATTGAATGCGCCTGATGCTGTGTTGGAGTTGAAGTTTTGACCGGTGGGGGAACCTGCTCCTGGAATTGTAACGGTCAACGCGACCTTCGTTGTCGCATCGGTAGTCGGATCGACACGATAGAGGGTTGAGGTGCCGGATCGCGCATTGGAAACCCAAAACGGGCCAGTTGGCGAGTAGGAGATTCCCCAGGCGTCTACAAGCAATGAATCCGTGATTCTCGCACTGTGCGCCGCCTGATTGTTGGTCACGAGATTCGTCTGCGAGAATGTGGGCGTTTGTCCTTGTGCAGCCAGGGTCGCAATCAGGCTTACCGCGCACAGGCTCATGAGTGAAAAAGATTTAAATCGAAACATTTTACACGCTCCTTAGAATGAAAAAATCAGTGAAGAAACATTTTACATCCAAGTCTACGTCGCATACGCTCTATGAAAAAGTTGGGAATGAGTTTGAAAAAATAAAAATATTTTTTTTCGGCGTGAATCTCCTTTCTCTATTTAGAATAATGCGTTTAGGATTAGAATCGCACAGAGTGAGCTGCAAAAATTCTTCAAGTTTAGGAATTATTTTCCGGTTGCTGCGTCGTTTTACCTCAAGTCCGAATAGTCAAAAGTAAAAACGAAATATCTTCGTTCGTTCTTAAAACTGTTGTCGAGTTGATCCGATTGCTAAAAGCGCCCGGATCAGCTCAATATCCCATCTCGGAACGCCATGCCGGTCAGGCGTTGCACGACATGGCTAACAGGAAAAAGTCATCCATCTCGCTATAGTACTTGCGATTGCAAGAACTGCGCCCAGTGAGGCGCAGAGTGCGTCAGGGCGAGTCTGTTATATGCCGACAGGTAGTCAACTCGCGCAGGTGCATAAATCGCCATACCGTTTGAGCCGGTTTGCGCTAGTCCATGAGAACTGTAGATGACTGCCGCGTCGCTGCCGCGCAATGCGGCTTCCAGGTTCGCAGCGGCGTTTTTTAGATCAACGTAGCTCGTATGCGCCCGGATAATTTCCGCATAGCTGTAAAGGTCTTTATTATCGGGATAGCCGTAGTTCCGAACTTGAACTCTTGCATCGCGAATAAGATTCGCTTCATTGTTGGCGTGCGTCAGCAACACTTGCCCAAAGTTTTCAAGCGAGACAGCCACTTTTTGCAATTGAGACAGATCTACGACTGATTGCGTGATGTCCGCCGCCACAGGGTAGTTTGCGACGAATGTGGTCATAATCGAATTTCCAACTTCGCAGGCGTCTTTTCCGCTCGCCTTCAGTTCATTCAGCCACTTGTCGTAAGGATATCCGTTGCCGGGCGGGCTTTCTTCCGAGCCGACATAGACTCGCGCAGAGTTGCGAATTTCATAAGCTACTTCCGCCATCATCTCCAATGAACAGTCAAAAATCAGCATATCGATGGGTTGAGGCGGGTTTGCGAAAGCGAGCGGCAGTTCAGTCGTTTCGATCTCGTTGTTGGTGGCGTTGTCTTGAGAAACAGCTCGCGAAGATTGATTAGCAAGGAGTCTAGAGCCGGGAATTTGTTTGACTTTAGCGATAGAGCCGCTTCTGTCTTGCAAAATAGGTCTCCATCCTGAGCCATGATCCCAAACCACGACCGCTAGATTATCAGCCGGGTAGTTCGTAGCTCCCCACTTAATGAAATCCTGAAGAACTCTATAATCGCCCATGTCGGACTGATGCGACACGGCATTGTTGGTGAGCGGGTCTGCAAGTCGATCCGGATCAAGCACAGTCGTATTCCCGCCTTTAATGGATTGAACCTCAGCGGCGGTATGCTTCTTAACCAGGTAGCGGCGCGTTCCGAGAAAGGAGGGGATTCCGCAATCCGCACTTGTCCCGCAGTTCGCCTGCTTCCATTGAACCACTAAATTGACGTTCGAGTCTGACCCTACGGTGGCTATCTGCCCCATGTTCAACAAACTGTCAGGTTGTAAATTATTAGCGGCGTTCATGAAAACAAGCACGGTCCATCGAGTTCTTCCTGAAACGTGCGCATTAGCTGCGCAAGCCGCTCGATTAAGATTGGGAGTTGTCGAGACATCATCGCCACGATTTCCGTTGCCTCCCGTGTAGGTTCCCGCTCCGCATCCGCCTGAATCGCAATTGATGATCGGGAATGAACCAGAACCGCCTCCTCCGCATCCCCAAA
>JAYVOT010000254.1:0-2153 GCA_043757795.1 Chthonomonadaceae bacterium
AAAGCGGACAATGAAGTTAAATCGGTCGCATAGAGGCTTCTGAATAGGAGACTTCGAGGAGCGACACGCCTAACAATTTGGCGAAGGTATTGATATTAAAGTATAATATCAGAAGCGAACTTACCTCGAAAGGGTTAAAAAATAGATGAAGCATTTTTTGAAAACGGCGCTGACCGGCGTTGCCTGTCTTCTTGCATTGGCTCCCGTATTTGCGCAGAAGCCTGTCGCGCATCGATTCGTAGCGCAAGATCGCGGGAAAGTAATCATTTTCAACGCAAAAGGAGACGTGGAGTGGGAGTACGATTGTCCCTTCACATCGCATGATATTCAGGCGCTCCCCTCCGGGAACATATTGGTGCACTCTGGACCTAATCGAATCGACGAGGTCACGCCGGAGAAGAAGATCGTCTGGACTCACCTCTCCGCCCCTGTCGCGCCCTACGCAGGCGCAGTGGAAATTCATGGGTTTCGCCGCCTTTCAAACGGCTTGACAATGGTCGCTGAAACCGGCAATCTCCGAATTGTGGAAGTGGACAAAGAAGATAAGGTCGTCCATTCGACTCCGATTACAGTCGATCATCCCAACTCGCACCGAGACACTCGAAACGTTCGCAAGCTCGACAATGGCAATTACCTTGTGGCGCACGAAGGAGAGGGCAAAGTTCGAGAGTACGATCCCGCCGGCAAAGTCGTCTGGGAATACGCTCTTGATTTGAACGGGCAACCAAGAACTCCCAATCATGACGGACACGGCGTCGAAGTGTTTGGCGCAGTCAGGCTGAAAAACGGCAACACGCTGATCGCAGGCGGCAACAACAATCGCGTTATTGAAGTGACCCCAAAGGGCGCTATCGTATGGAGCATCGAACGCGACGAACTGCCGGGAATCCACCTCTGTTGGGTGACGACTCTGGAAGTCTTGCCGAATGGTCACATAATCGTCGGGAATACGCACGCGGGACCGGAAAATCCACAGCTTTTCGAAGTGACGCGGGACAAGAAAGTAGTTTGGACTGTCAAGAACTTCGACAAACTCGGCAACGACATGTGCGCCGCACAGGTGTTGGATGTCAAAGGGAAGATGATTCGATAAATCGCCGAAAATTCTCATCACCAAATATTGCTTAATTCGGGAGTTTAATGCGCCGGACAAACAAACGCCGGGCGTTTGATTGTCCGGCAATCAAAAACGAGTGTCTTATGAAAAGTCGGCAGTTAACAATTATCAGTTTAGCCCTCGCAATCGTTTTGACGGCGTTCGGCCTGTCTCTGCGCTCCGCCCTGACGCCCCGATACTCTCGAAGCGAAATCCCCTTTGGGAAAAAACGCAACTATAAGCTAATCGTGTCCTATCCTGCGGAATGGATGGTAGAAACTCGTTTAGAAAAGTCTGTCATACTTTCGCACAGTAAACTGTCCTAGGTTGAACTGGGTATGCAACGCATTATGCCATGGTTTTGGAATTCGGATTGGGATCAAGCCTCTATCATATTGGCTGTAAATATATTGGGAGATAAAATCACCATTAAACAAAGCATTTCAAATTTGAAAATAGTCGTGAAACAGTATGCAGGAAGTGGAATTATATTAAAGGAATCGGATTTCAAACATAATCTCGGAAAAAGCATTGAGTTGGATTTAAGCTTTCTACAGCCATTGAAAGCATCTAATCCGCATTCATTTGCGCGTTCTTTACACATTTTTTGCAAACCTGACCAGGTAGAAAACGTTGTTGACATATCTATACATTATCACTCAAAAGCTATTTTGAAGGGAAGTATGGACGCCGTGGCGAAAGACATTCTATCTCGAATGCAAATCGAATATGTGCAGTAACTGCTGAGTTAGAACCGGAGGCTACTTTAAGATTGCCTGAAGCGCTGCAAGGTCGAAAGTTAAGGAAGGTTCAAATATGAAACCTATCGAATGGAACGTTAATAAAATCGTGTCGGTCGCACTCATCTGCCTGCTCGTTTTGACAGTAATTTTACGGATCCTCTTCTTCCTTTACTTCCACCGCTAAAACGTTGTTGGGCGAGTTTTCAAGTTTAGTAACTCATGTTACGCAAACGACAGAGCGTCATAACTAGAATCCCATGACTAAAGTCACGGTCTGGGTGGCGTTCCGCCGTGTGTGCTTCGCACACCATACT
>JAYVOT010000255.1:0-2151 GCA_043757795.1 Chthonomonadaceae bacterium
ATCGTGTGCGAAGCACACACGGCGGAACGCCACTAAGACCGTGACTTTAGTCATGGGACTCTAGTCATGACGCTCTGTCGTTTGCGTAACATGAGTTAGATAATCTTCGTTATCAACGCAAATGACCGAAAACGTCTTTCTATAGTTGCAACCTGCAGAAGCGTCGCTTCCGCTTGCCGCCCCCGTTTTTCATTTTACAAATGACGCACATTTGCGGGCGTGTTGCCGAATGAGCAAAACTCCCGCGCATATTTCTACCCCCGACCTGGGGGCGAAGAAGAGGGTAGGGAATAGGGGCAGAGGGTATGGGGTAAAAGATACTGCGCTCGTAGGCGCAAAACTCTCATTACCGCTTAAAACGATTAAGCAGGAATAACGGACAACTTTCTCGAATAGATACCGTAGAGAGTAAATGCAGACGTAAAGCGCGTACTCCGCTTTCGATTGCACAGCGCCTCGAAGTTCCTTTCCGTCCCAAAACGACCGATCCGGAACCCTGAAGCATCAAGGAGTTCTATGCATGTTTTCATACCCCGTGGTTGATACCCATGTTCACCTATGGGATCCTGAACGACTGAAATACCAGTGGTTAGAAGGAAATGAACGCTTAAACCGTTCATTCTCGCTCAAAGAGTACCGAGAGGCGACGACGGGCATACCAGTTAAAAAGATGGTTTTTCTGGAGTGCGGATGTCTGTCTGAACAACGCAAACACGAAGTCGCGTTTGTCATGGAATCCAAGCAAGTGGACCCGCGCCTGGAGGCGATCATCCCCTATTTCCCGGTTCACCTTGGTCCGAGAGTTGAAGTCGAGATGAAAGAGCTAAGCCGAAATCAGGCCATCAAAGGCGTTCGCAGAATGCTTCAAGATGAGACTGAAGCGGGAGTGTGTCTGCAACCCGACTTTATCAAAGGTCTTAATCTCCTTCCAAAATACAACTTGCATTTCGAGATTACCATCCGACACCATCAGTTGCCCGATGTTTTGAAGATGGTTGAACTCTGCCCGGGAGTTCGGTTCATTCTCGATCATATCGGCAAACCCAATATCAAAGAGGGCGAACTCGAACCCTGGAGAGAACACATCGCTCAGCTCTCAACCATGCCCAACGTTTGGTGTAAGATCTCCGGACTCGTCACAGAGGCGGACGAGGAAATTTGGACGCTTGAAGAGTTGCGCCCGTATGTGGAAAAAGTGATCGAGAGCTTCACATTTGACCGAGTCATGTACGGCAGCGATTGGCCTGTCGTGACAATGGCTTCCACCTACTCAAGATGGTTTGAAACGCTTTGCGAACTCGTATCCGGTTGCTCTGTTGATGAACAAAAGCGCCTTTTTTCTCAAAATGCGACTGAGTTCTATCGTCTGAAATCTCTTTGATTCTATTCTATATCCGTTACTTCTTTCCACCTCAACCCTTCCTCATTAGCCGAAAAGCGTTTGCGAAAAAGCGATCGCCCAATTCGCAACAAGAGGGTTCCTTGAAACAAATGCTCTAAATGAGCGTCTGTAAAAGTGATTGCTGTTGAAGCGACCGCTTCGCCTCCCTTCAAAGGAACTCTCCCGCTATGCTTTTTCGGATCAGACCGCATCTACCTATTTTGACTATTTATTATATCGCCGTGACACTATTTGCGTTCCAACCGCTTCGGGCGTGGGGGGCGGAGCAGAAAAATGGGAGCGGTGAGATAAACAGACTGTTCCGAGACGAAATTCAGCAAGCTGAAAAGCGCGTGAAGTGGAGAGGCGCGAAACTATCGGACGACACGCTGTACGCTCTTGCTCTCACTGGAGCTTCCTGGGAATCAGCCTGGGGCAAGGACAAGATTTTCTCATTGGAATGGGGCGCTGCCGCCAAAATGACCGGTCCGAAAATCTCGGACGGGGCGAACTACCCTGATTTGATTCGACAAGTACAGACGACTTTTGAGCAAAAAGACTATCGAAAAACGGTTGAAATGTCCCTTGCGAACTTTTCATTGCAAGATATTGGCGAGAATGTAATCCTGAAAGAGTCGGTTGGAAACAGTCTCATGGCGCTTGGCAGACCCGAACAGGCTTTCCCCATCTTCTCTTCGCCTTTCGATCCCTCCAGCGACATGGGCAACCTATCCGTACTCAATAGACATTTCAGAGAGTTGGCTCTGGAC
>JAYVOT010000256.1:0-7863 GCA_043757795.1 Chthonomonadaceae bacterium
TAATGCCCATACGCGTTAACTTAAGGATTTTGAAGCCCGGTTAGATGGGAGTTTCACGTAAATCCCGCCCCCGGCGCGCCAGAACGAACTTTAGAATTAAGTTAACGTATAAACCTCTACAGCCCTGATCTAGCCCCTTTCATCCAAACCAATGGATCATAGGGGCTAAGTATGTTTTGCAGGTTAACAACGAAAATCAGTAATTTCCAGTAGAAACGTGGAAGAAGTACGTGGAACATTTTGAAGTTTGCACGTAATCGTTTCGAATTGCTTAATTCGATGCTGGAAAGCTTTTCTTCGTACATTCGGGGTTGAGAATTGCGAATTCTAATCCAAGGATTTGGCGATAAGCCGTGTCAATAAAAGAAAGCGGTAATTAGTGACTAATCGAACGCGATTTCATTTTAACTCAAGAAAACTTGTGAAATACGGAATGCAAAGCTTTTCAGGGCTGCTTTTTGCCACTTCTATGCTTCTGACGACTCTGCAGATTCACGCCGATGAGCGAAAATCATTCGTTGACTATACTTCCTCCGCCGATTCGCACCAATCTGAAAAGCAATCAAAAGAGGATTCGCCGAAAAACGATTCCTCTGCAAAGCCGCAACCAGTAAGAAACCAACTCAAATTTGGAGCCGATCTATACTACGGCATCAGCAACGCAATAGAGGGGCGTTCGCACTTCAATGACGGAATTTGGGCGGGTTACGGTTCCGTCTACCCTTCCCTGATCTCCTTCAATTGGCATGCGGACGAGGCGCATGGACTTCGAGTCTCTCTCGGCGTTGGCGACCTTTTCACAGCTTCCGGCACGCCTCTAAAACAGCCTGTGGAAGCATTCTATCAGTTCCCTGTCGCAGGGGGCGGAACGATTACTGCGGGAAAATTTTACGTTCCCTTCGGAGTGCAGGAGTGGGAATACGAATCGAAATACGGAGCGATGTTTCAGAGCGCTCATGGCGCTACCAGCTTCACTGGTTCTCTCAACTATAACTTTAGAAGAAACGTGCCGAATATATATTTGCGAATTGGAAGGCAGTTCACACCCAGAACGACTGTAGGAGTGTCTACAGGGGGCGGACGAGGAGTTTTCTCCGATTCGTCTCATGCTCTAGCATTCGGAATAGATTTAGCTCACGAATTCGGGGGCGTGCAGTTCAGTTCGGAATACAACTTTGCAGACGGAGCGAGCGGCTCATTTCAATACGTTTCCGGCAAACTGACTTTCACAAAAACAGGACGATTTACTCCCTATCTCGGCGCGTACTACTGGCATGATACTACTCAGGAGCTTGGAAATTTCAGCAGTCTGGGCGGCGGCTTAGGATATAAAATGAACCGTTATCTCACTGTTGAGGGCGGTTACTCGCGTGGAAATTCACGAAACGTTTTCTGGTTGCAATCGCACATCGCATTCTAGTTTTTTATTGATTCAAAGGGTTTATTTATTTAATATTTTTAATAAAAAACCAAGATAATCAATCTATTCTTCGAGGAGGCCGAGATAGTAAAATCATCGCTTTTCTTCAGCAAACATACGAACAAAACAACAAAGATTCACTCAGCGCTTTGGAAGAATTTTGGTTTCCAGTCAAGAACGGCAAGCAATTGAAACTCGAACAAATCTTAGGAAATAGACTTTTTAATCACTGATGAAACTCAAAACGCGCATACTTCTATTTGCAGGAATAACGCTTGTCTGCCTCATCACGGGCATTTACTCCTACTCTTCCTGGTTTCTAATGAAGAGTTTCTCCGATTTGGAACGCGAAGACGCATTGGATGACATTCAAAGAGCGGAAATGGGCTTCGCTCAAATGTCAACTGATTTGCACGTCAAGACAGTCGACTGGGCGTCCTGGGATAACTCTTACAAATTCATGCTTGACCGCAATTCCGCATTTATCAATTCGAATTTGGTAGACAGCAGCATCAAAGCGATGCAAATCGACGTTATCTCCTACATTGATCTGCAAGGTAAATTATTTTGTTCCAAGCCTGTCAAAAGGCTTGCGAAAATCGAGGCTCCTTCGCCTGCGGATATTTTAGCGAAAGTAGGCGTTGAGCGAATTCTAGCCTCTCAAAGTAGTGATTCCAGCGGACTTCACGGGTTGATCCTCCTCAAGGAATGTCCGATGCTGTTTTCCGTCCGACCTGTCTTTAGCACCAAAGGGAAAGGACCATGCCGCGGATGGGTGCTTTTCGGCAGATATTTTGATTCATCCGCCCTAAAAGACCTTGCATTGCGAACTCGCACGAACATTCAGATTTGGGACCGAAAAAGTAAGGAATTGCCGCAAGATGTCAGATTAGCTCTTATCAACATTAAATCTTCATCCACCTCGCTAATACGTCCAATGAATTCGGAACTTGTAGCCGGATATAATCAACTGTTCGACTCTGAAGGCAAACCTCTGCTCGTAATTCGCGTCGCCAAACAACGACTCATCTATAATCAAGGCATTCTTAGCGTTCAGTACCTCATGCAGTTTATTCTATTCGCTACTTTCGTATTCAGCGGGATGATTCTTGCTACCCTCGAGTTCTTCATCTTTTCCCGTCTCTCAAAATTAACGACTCAAGTGAAAAATATCGGCGTCAATTCCGAGCAGTCTCATGTCTATTTGCAAGGCAATGATGAGTTGAAACTCCTTGCGGACACGATCAACGGGATGCTTATGACTCTGGATGCGACTTCAGAAGACTTGAGAGGGAGCGAAATGAAACTGCGCGAATACAACGAAAATTTGGAACGCACGGTACACGAGCGCACGGAACAGATTGAACATCAGGCGTTTCATGACGCCCTGACCGGTTTGCCGAACCGCGCACTATTCATGGACAGACTCCAACTTGCTCAAGCAAAAGCCCAGCGAACTCAGTCCCCTATCTCTGTTATATTTATCGACCTGGACAATTTCAAAATGGTAAATGACACTCTGGGACATGAAGCCGGAGACCAATTGTTAAAGTCGATCGCTGATCTCATCCTGCCATGCGTTCGTATCGGAGACACGGTCGCGCGACTTGGCGGCGATGAGTTTACGATACTGCTTGAGGAGGTGTCTAGCGTCGAGATAGCGATTGGCGTCGCTAAGAAAGTATTGGACGCCTTGAGTTTCGCGATATGCGTTGCAAATCAGGAGATTTTCGCCTCAGCAAGCCTCGGAATCGCTTTTCAAGACAGGGAATTCGAAGCGTGCGACTCCCTGCTCCGCAATGCGGATACGGCGATGTATGAGGCTAAAACGACCGGAAAATCAGATTATTTGCTTTTTGACCCTAAAATGAACGATCGAATTGCGGGACGTCTTATCATTGAAACAGGGCTTCATGAAGCGTTGGAACAGGGGCAGTTTTTTCTCAATTATCAACCTCTTGTCAGTTTGGATTCCAATCATATGATAGGTGTTGAGGCGTTATTGAGGTGGAACCACCCGACTCTCGGTTTGGTCATGCCGGGAAAATTCATTTCAATAGCGGAAGACACCGGCATGATCGTTCAAATTGGCTACTGGGTTCTGGAAGAGGCGTGTCGGCAAATGAAAGCCTGGGAGGATGAGCATCCTGAATACGGCGATTTCACAATGAATGTCAATCTATCCGGCAAACAGTTGCTTCGAGCCGATGTAGTGGACAGAGTTCGAATGGCTCTTGAGAAAACAGGAATTGATCCGTCTCATATTAAATTGGAAATCACGGAGAGCGTGATGATGACGGACATGGAGACGACTACTGAGCGTCTGCATGGACTTAAGGCGCTCGGCGTCAAGTTGGCGATGGATGATTTCGGGACCGGCTACTCTTGCATGGCGAATATGACGAGTTTTCCGCTTGATACTATCAAGATTGATCGAGCCTTCATTCAACGTCTCAGCAATGACGAAGCGAACTCGAAACACATGGTCGAAGCGATCATCGCTCTCTCGAAAGCGTTGCTTCTTGACGTTACTGGAGAAGGAGTGGAAACGCTGCAGCAAGTCTTATATTTGAAGAGCCTGGGGTGCGACATAGCGCAAGGATACTACTTTGCCGAACCTCTTACGCCGGATGAAATGGTTTCCTTCCTCGCGGGCGGCAGAGGCTCGCTCGCTGAAAGTTGCGATATTCTCGTACAACAACCCCCGAAACTAAGAATGCTGGCTGCATGACATTTGTCCGGACTATGAAATGCATTGTCTGAGCCGTGACGTCCATTATTAAAGGATTTGCACGGTTCCAGTCATCAGTTTTACACCCAAACGTGAATCATGCTCATCATTTAATTATGGGATTCGTGATATAGATAATTCGTCAAATTCACTTTTCAAACAATGAATTGCTGATCAGGCTTGTAATGGGTTTTGATGGCTTGAAGAAGAGCGGGAAGATCCCCCTCGGTGATGTTTTGGTGAGGGATTATTATCGCACTCACCTCGGTAATGTAAATGTAAGTATAGTCCTTCTCCGATTCAATCTTGTCGATAGCTCCCCAAGCTAATCGTGTTTCGGAATATTTTGAAACGCCCAAAATCCCATTTTCATCGACAGATAGCATGTGTTCCCCAATAAAGAATTTATCTCCGGATTGCTCATAACATTTAATCATATTTTTTCTTGCAAGTTTGATAAAACTATTCGTTAAGAGCTTATTTAATAAAAGTAATAATCCAGGAAGTAAAATAGTATCGAACGGGATTATCCAAAATCCAAGCGCTGTAGTTTGATACATTCTTATGCCTAGTACAAATCCTACAATGGATACTGCAACAATCCCTACTACTTCCTGCGGTTTCCTCTTGAGAATAAGAACTTTTGTGATGGAAGACTGGAACTCACTGAATACCGCCAAGTCATCTAGCGTATTGGAGTATCGAATAAACGGTTGTACCTCTTTAATTTCTAAACTCATTGGTTTTGCCATCCCCCAAATGCAAAAAGCGCCCAATTGCACTGGACGCTTTTTACATTTTTTTCTATTATTTCGCGTGTTTCGCGGTCATACCCTGAATCCCTTAAGCTGTCATCGCCTCCCGGACAATCGGGGCGAGCGGCTCCGGCTCCGGTTGAGGCAGTCCGAGCAGGTCGCGTCCGGCGGCAGCGAAGTCTCGCGTCGTCAACATGCAGAGTCGGTGCAGGATCGGGATCGCGCCGTGCTCGATGAACTTGTCCGGAATGCCGAACAGTTTGACTTTAACGTTGCTGACGCCATGTTGCGCGAGAAGTTCGAGAACTGCAGACCCCACCCCGCCGCAAATCACGCCTTCTTCGATGACGATGAGGTTTTTGGTGCGTCTTGCGGCATCCAGAATCGCAACTTCGTCCAGATGTTTCGCCCAACGGAGGTTGATGAACTCTACGCTGACGCCCTCCGCCCGGAGGTCTTTCGCCGCCTCGAACGCGGGAACAACCATGTTTCCATAAGCTAGAATCGCAATATCGTCTCCGTCCATCAGTCGTTCCGATTTGCCGTAAACTATAGGAGTCGTTTCGCGCTCCCAGTCGATGCTCGGCGCGTTTCCTCTTGGGTAGCGGATCGAGATCGGTCCAGCGTTCGTTCCTGTAACATGCTCAGTCACAGCATAACGAAGCATAGCTTCCAACTCTTCTCCGTCTTTCGGGGCGAGTTGAGTGACGTTCGGGATGTGTCGCAGGTAAGCGATGTCGAAAACGCCATGATGAGTTGGCCCGTCGTCGCCGACGAGTCCCGCTCTGTCAAGACAGAAGATCACCGGCAGATTCTGTATCGCCACGTCGTGCAGGACGATGTCATAGGCGCGTTGTAGGAAGGTGCTGTAGATCGCAGTGATCGGCTTCATGCCTTCCGCCGCCATACCGGCCGCAAAACAGACAGCGTGTTGCTCGGCGATCGCAGTATCGAAATAGCGCGTAGGGTGAACCTCTTTGAATTTGGTCAGTCCTGTTCCGTCCGGCATAGCGGCGGTAATCGCCGCGACTTTCGGGTCGTTGTTCGCAAGGTCGATAATCGTTTTGCTAAAAACTCCCGTCCAAGTCTGTCCGCTCGATTTGCTGCCGCTAGCCGTGCCTGTCGCCGTGTCGGCGAACATCGGCGGGGTAACTGCGTGCCACTTGCGCGCGTTTTCTTCCGCCGGATTGTAGCCCTTGCCTTTAACGGTTCGCAGGTGGACGAAAACGGGACCTGTCATCTGTTTGATTTGAGAGAAAAGGTCTATCATCAGGTCGACATCGTGCCCGTCAACGGGACCGATGTACTGAAATCCCAACTCTTCAAAAATGATGCCGGATTGATCCGGAGAGACGAAGTGGGTCAAGTTGTGCTTTAGCATGGAGCTTGCCGCTTTGGTGAGGGCGCGTCCGGGCGTGCCGGGAACCTTCTTAAGCAACGTTTTCGCCATGTCTTCGCTCTTTTGATACATCGGGTGAACGCGCAACTTCGCGAGGTAAGTGGCGAGTCCGCCAACGCTCTCAGCGATAGACATCTCGTTGTCGTTCAGTATCACGACGAACTTTCGCCCGCTATGCCCCGCGTTGTGAAGCCCCTCGAGCGCGAGTCCGGCTGTCATGGAGGCGTCCCCTATGACTGCGAGAACGCTTTCATCGGCGGTTCGTCCCATCATGTCGCGCGCAACCGCGAAACCGTAGGCTGCGGAGATGCTCGTTCCAGCGTGCCCGGCTCCGAAGAGGTCGTACTCGCTCTCTTCGCGGCGAAGAAATCCGCTGATGCCGCCGTATTGTCTGAGCGTATTAAAGCGTTTCAAACGCCCTGTGAGCATTTTATGGGCGTAGCACTGATGACCGGTGTCCCAGATGATTTTGTCCTTCGGAACATCGTAGACAGTATGCAGGGCGAGGATAAGATCGGCGGCTCCGAGATCAGAGGCGAAATGCCCGCCGGTCTTTGAGAGGTTGTCGATGATGGCCTCACGGAGTTCGTTTGAGACTTGTTTGATCTGGTCGCGTGACAGTTTTTTCAGATCGGCGGGGCTTTGTATGTGATCGAGAAGTTCGTACATATTTCATTTTTCCTTGCACGGAATTGTTTTGACTGGCTAAATATTGAAGATTTTCGATTGTACCCTTTTGCTTGCGCGGGTGTCAATCTTGAATGTTTTTGCAGAAACAATGCGAAATACCGCTATTTTTTGTGCATTGAAATGGAGGAGCGGATAAATTCTATACGCTGATTCAGCGAAAAGCGTTGCTTGTATCGCTATAAAGACGCTTGATTTCCAGGACGATGCGAACGTTTTGAGACTTTTTTCAGCATGTTGAGAAGCATTTCAGTCTCTTCCATCCTCATTGCAAAGGCGCAAGCAAGGTACGTCAGAAACCCAAGCGCCCCGCAAATCGTCAAAGTCCCGAAGCCCTGAAGGAACGTTCCGAAGTGCGACAATCTCGAATAAAGCGCCAAATTACCGGCATAGCAGACAACCCCCATAGCGATGGACGCAAGCAGAGTTTTGCCTGCGCTTAGGGCCAGTTGCTTCGCATGAATGCCATCCAACTTTTTATTAAGCAACATTAATAGAATTCCGGTGTTCAAAATAGCCGCCCACGAAGTGACGAAAGCGAGGGCGCACGACGTACGAAGCCCGTTTTCAGGGCTGTTCCCAAACACTTTTAGAGCGATCAGGTTGCCGATGATGAAGAGAACCGTTACTGAAGTCCCTACGATCACCGGGGTGCGCGAATCCTGCATCGAGTAGAAACCGCGTGCAATAATCGCTTGAGCGGACCATGCGAACAGTCCAATAGAATAGAAAATTAACAATAGTGCGGCGAAATGCGAGTCCTCCGCTCTATAGGCTCCATGTTGAAAAAGCGTTTGCACGATTGGAAGCGCCAGAGTCATCATGAATATTGAAGAAGGAATCGTCAGAAACAGGATAAAACGAATTCCAA
>JAYVOT010000257.1:0-2144 GCA_043757795.1 Chthonomonadaceae bacterium
GCTTGTTTTAGAGCAATCCGGACAGACTTTCGTCGCCTCCAAGAACGACGGAAAGCCTAAAAACGGAACGGCAAAATTCGATGCGGGCATCACTATCGACGATTTAATGGCGAAAGCGATTATTGCGGCTGGAGGCGAGTCGAACCTGATGCGACACAAAAGCATTCGTTTTTCTTTCATGCGAATGATGCTGAATCAGGGAATGGAGGAGCGTGGAGAGACTAGAATGATGGCTCCCAACTCCCTCTCTTCAGAGTCAAAACTATTCGCTGTCGGGAAAACGATCGGCAAACTGAGAGTCTATTTCGACGGCGCGTCAGGCGGACAAGAGACCGACTTTACTCCCCGAACGACTATCTCTGCGGACAAGATCGCTGAAACAGCCGTAACCTCCGATTTTTACCCTGAACTTAACTGGAAAAAACTGTATAAAACCGTTGTGATCAAAGGGAAGGAGAAAGTCGGAGAGGAGGAGACATTCGTGATTGAGAAGACGCCGGAGAAGGGGCAGTTGATAACGGAGTACGTCTCTACAAAGAGCTATCTGATGGTTCGGAGAGACACGACGATTTTGAGTCCGCTCGCCGGACCGTTGCCTTCTACGGAAGTTTTCAGCGACTTCCGCACCGTCGGCGGAATCGTCATTCCCTTCACTCACACGGCGAAACAGGCGGGGATCGGCGAGACGATCACTCATATTTTAGCAGTGAAGCAGGACGAGAAATTTCCAGCTTCTATGTTTCAAGCTAAAGACGGCGCAAGTAAGAGGGTTGAGGGCAGTGAGTAGAGCGCGCAATTTGCAATAGTCTCTAAACCTATCAATGGCGCCTTGCACTAGTAGAGCCGGACTTTTGAAAAACCTGGCGCGGTCGCCTTCGGCTTATAATTAAGTAAACAATAAACGCTTCACAATTAACTGAGGACAGGACTTGCGACTCCCTGTTCCGTCGCAGACATACGCGAACGCGCCCGCCGAGTCGTTCTTGCTGACCCGCAAGCCCAGCCTGTTGTACGTAAACGAGTTCGTCGCGCTGCTCGGGTAGGTGATCCCCGTCACTCGGTTTTCATCGTCTTAGGTCAGCGTCGTGGTCGAAGTTCCCGAAACGACCGTCTTGCAGTTCCCGTTCGCGTCGTAGGTGTAACTTTTACTGCTGGTCGAAGTCAGGTGGTCGTGACTGTCGTAGCTGTAAGTGTCGGTCACTCCGTTGAGAACCTTTGTCTTCCGGTTCTGGTTGTGGTCGTAGGTGTAGGAGATCGAATAGCCGCTTGCCCTCGATTCGCTCGTGAGTTGGTCGGTCGCCTCGTACCCGAAGGTCGTGACGGTGCCGTCGGTGTCGGTTCGGGTCGTGACGTTGTTGACGCCGTCGTAGCTGTATTGGAAGTGCGCGAGCGTCGCGTTTGCGCTGGTCTTGTGCAGGATGTCGGTCGTGCGGTTCGCGTTGTCGTAGGTCATATTCGTCGTATTATCGGGAATGTTTGATGCAAGTCATCTCCTACCAATCACGTTTGTGATTTGGAATCAAGTGATGAGTAGGATGAATGCTCTCTTTTTTAAGCCCGTTGCAAATGTATTCATCTGCATCCAGTTGATACAACGCATCGAGTTGAACCAACATGCATTTACGTTCCGCCTCCTCCCCCCAGAAAGCTAAAGTTGGAGTGTGTTCAAAGAATAAGTACTTTTTTTTACCCTGGACATAAAGTTCGCAATGCACTGCTTCATGCACAAAGGCTGATGCAAGCCACTTAGGATCAGAACGCCAAGACTTCTCACCTATGTAAAAGCACGGTTTTTTCCTCCACACAGCAACGTAACTACTCTTCGCTTGATGAATACATCTGAGGTACTTCAGAACCATAAAGTAATAGGTTGTTGTTTTGAGTAAATCAAGACAAGGAACAACTTTCAAAATAAATTCGCTACACCCCACGATTTCAATCAGACAATGATTGCCAGAATAGAAAGTTTTAAATTTTTTTTGGTCGACCATAGGTTTATGCATTCGATCACAGATCATCGACTAAACTTTGCATTCAGCAGAGTTACCCACATACTACTGCTGAATGCAATCAAGTTATGCGTTTACATCAGGAAATTACCTTCCGAAAAGTCCTCCCTTAAGTTTACGCTTAGGATCCCACCC
>JAYVOT010000258.1:0-2143 GCA_043757795.1 Chthonomonadaceae bacterium
CGCTCGACTTCTTGTTTTCATGCGTCTTTTTCTACTGGTTTTGGAAGTTTGAAAAGGTTGTCGCAGTCGCTCTCGCTTACGATCAAGACCCCCGATTTCCGTACACGGAGAATCAAGCGTTCGGAGCGTATATCTCCTTCTGCCTCTATTCCGTCTACATCAGTCGAAACTACCTTAAACAGGTTTTACTGCGAGTCTTCGGTCGGAAATCAGACCTTGATGACTCGAAAGAACCGATGTCCTACCGGAATGCAGCTCTCGGAATAGTGGGCGGGCTTGGCGTCATCATCGCTTTCTCGACCTATCTTGGAATGACCTGGTGGGTGGCGTTGTTGTTTTTCCTGATGTATTTCGCACTGGCTTTGGCGATTACGCGAATGAGGGCGGAACTCGGCACTCCCATGCACGATCTGCACTTCACAGGACCTGAACAGATCATGACCCGCATCGCCGGCGGGAAGGCTTTCAGCGTGGAGACGCGTACAGTATTTGCGCTCTTTTTCTGGTTCAATCGCGCCTACCGCTCTCACCCGATGCCGCATCAACTTGAAGGCTATAAACTCGCAGAACAGACTAAAACCGATTACAAAAAATGGACTAAGGCGATGATGGGGTTGGGAGTCGCGGCGGTCTTCATCACATTCTGGGTCATTTTGCACCTCATGTATGATTTCGGGGCGGAAGGAAAATCCAGAATCACCTTTGGAGCTGAGGCTTACACCACTCTACAGACCTGGATTCAGTCGCCTGTAGTCGGAAAATTCGAAGAGTTTATGGGGGTAGTGGTCGGCTTTTCAATCGCCTTCCTGTTGCAGTTCCTCCGGGTAAGATTTCCGTGGTGGCCGCTGCACCCTCTCGCTTTTGCGGTCACCTCCTCATGGGAAATCAATCTCGTGTGGGGACCTCTCTTCCTGGCATGGTTGTTCAAAACGCTCATCCTGAGATACGGCGGCAGAGGCGGGTTCCAACGCCTTCTCCCTTTCTTCATCGGCCTGATGTTGGGACAGTTCGTCATTGGAAGTCTGTGGAATATCTGGGGAATTTGGTCTGGAAACCCCACTTACCAGTTCTGGCAGTAGATTTCCGCTGAAGCCTATCCTGGATGAGCCAATAACAATACTACGGGTACTGAAAATTATCCTCTGAGGAATGGGAGCGTTACGGACGCGTGCCCGCCGGAAACGTTCGTCGTCACAACGAAGCAAGTTTGTCCAATTACGTTTGCAATAGCCTGAAATCGCAAGATTTTACTTTCTCGCAACCAATAAGTACCTACTTTATCAATGGAAGTTTCCCCCGGCTTCACTCTAATGAAGGAGTTTTGAATGAAACGAAATCTATTTATGTTCATGCGAGACAATCTTGACAAGAGATGGCAGGGGAAAATTTTCGCCTCCAACCTTTTCAAATATATCGCTATGCCTGCCTTCGTTCTGTGCCTTACAAATGAAGGCTACGCCGAATCGCCAATCAAATCGAACCCGATTCTGCGACAAGCCCCGCCTGAAAAATCCGTTTCCATCTCCGTCAGACCAAAAAATGGCGTTGCAGATTCATCAAGTCAACTGCCTGTGCCGATCCCAAAGATGCAGCCTGAAAATCCGATCAGGATAGGCGGAGTCTATTTAGCAGGACTCAGCGACGAGGCGTTGCAAGCATATCATGAAAAGGCGCCTGGCAAATTGTCGAAAGGCAATCGGGATTGGATCGCGGCGAACATGGATATAATCGCGCTGAGTTCGACGGACATTGAACCTGCGACTTTTCCGACTATTCTTAAAACCAACAAGCTTTTTACCCCTCTGCTCTTCGTCTCCGCTTCAAGCGAGTACGAACAAGAACGCTCAGGGAGCGTAGGCGGATGGACTCCTGCCATGCGAGAGTGGACCCTCAAAGATGCGAACGGCAAAGAGATCTCTCATCCCGAAAGCGGCGGGCATTGGATGGACTATGAGAATCCCTCCTGGATTAAATTTTGGATTTCCAGAATCAACTTGCTTTCAGACACTTACGGAGCGATCGGAGTAGTCGCTTCAGAACCTCCGCTATCCGTTCCGATAGAGAAGTATTCAAAGGATTTGACGCAAGCTTCGACGACGACTCTCGCATGGCTGAAGAGCGTTAAGCCCTCGAGAAAAGTGAT
>JAYVOT010000259.1:0-2142 GCA_043757795.1 Chthonomonadaceae bacterium
CGGTGGTAGATAAAGTTCTCTTTGCGATCTCTCCCCGGCAAAAACGTCGTGCGCCGGTGGAAGAGCGCAAGGAGCCGGGCGTCCTGCTCGTGAAGGTGATCGCAAACGACCGACATGATCTCATAGGAGTGAACCGGCTCTATTGGATGCAGGAAGAGACTTTTAAAGCGGGCGGCAGAGAGAAGAAAACGCTAGCCGCCTGGTTCGATCCGATCAAGTTGGCGGACGCAGACTCTGAAGAACTTTCCAAAACGGACAGCGCTCTGCTTCGCTTTACAAACTCTCGCATCGAACCGAGCATCGCGGAAGTCGGTCAGATTGTTCGCATTTCGACTCGTCTGCAAATCCCGAAAGACCCGGAGATTGACGTAGTGGTGGTTGCAAGAAACAGTCGCACCGGTCAAAAATGGGAGATGAAACAGGATAACGACGGCTACTTCAGCGCTGAAATCGAGATCACCAAAAAATTCGGCAAAGACGATCAGACTATCGCCATCGTCGCCTATGCTGCCGATCAGCGAAAGCCGGGAAGAAGGTCGAACGCGGAGGGCGCCATAGAAAGGTCAGGACTGTGGGACGTTTCGAGGTCTTACCTCTTCGATCCGCTTCTGGTCGCAAGTCGAAATCGCGCTGAAGTGAACCTGACTGTCGTCTCCGCGGAACGAAGGAGACACTAGACTTCCGTATTTTTTAATCTTGAAGTAGTTGCGGCAAGTTTTCAGATCGTCGGCGGATGAGATTAAATAGCGTTTCCTCCGAGGGCGATATTCAAAGGCTTGCCCGACGCGAATGCCTGCAAAAACGCGATTCTTTCTGTTTTTTCCCGAAGTGAATGATCGTCGCAAACGCTATAGCGAAAAGCTCCGCCCGTCGTGATGACGTCAGCGATGCGGTACTTCTCGTCGGTTTAAGTTGTCCAAAATCAAGATGCGCTTGCCCTGACAAATCTCTCTTTCCATGTACGAAAGAGTGATTTTACCGGTTTCATGAACGAGAATATCGGGTTCGCGCTTTAACGTTACGGGTTTAAAAAAGACGGGATCAACAATCAAAGATAGGCGTTTCTGATCCGTTACTTTTCATAACGCGCACGGTGATCTTGCAGGCATTCTTGATACCCTGCATCCTCCTTAGCTTGCTTATAGTAGCCATAAAAAATGCGCGCCGACTGAGCTTTTTCGTTGGTTTCCCAATCGACTGCCTGCGGGAGGACTTCGCGTTGACGCGGTTCGCCGGAACAAGCAAAGGCAATTGATGAGTTCTTACGGCAGACGCAAACTGACTGTTTATGAAATTTTATTTTCTCTTTCCAATCGTTTTTATAATTTGCATTTAACGTACGCAATGCAAACGCATTTTGGATCCCTTTAATTCTCCGCCGGGTTCACTTCCAAGGTCTTTTCGTTGCGATAATCCGCGCCGCCGGGGTCTGCGCCCCGCGGTTTTCGGACGAACTTCTTCAACGTAAAATCCACAGGAACGATGGAAGAGTGCTTTTGACTGCTATGTTTCGCGCAGAGCAAAGCGGCTTGATAGAGTACGGATTTCGGCACAAGGTCAGGCTTGCCCAGAGTTTTGACGACGACGTGCGAACTTGTGGAAGAGCGCACATGCAACCACCAATCGTTCGGGGAGGCGAGGCGCAACGTCAGGAAGTCATTGGCTGTCGCGGATTCGCCGATGAGAATTTCATATCCCTCCGGCGTCGTAAACCTCTTGATCCGATGCCCCTGAAAATCCGGCGCTGATCTGGAATTGTCCTTGTTTTCGCCGGGCGACTGTCGCAAAAGTCCCGCCGCTTTCAACTCCTCCCGAAGCTCCGAAACCAAATTCTCGGAAAGAACGTCCGTCGCCTCCCAATGCGCCATTTTCGCTTTTGCAGCGCGAAGAGTCGCGAGTTTTTCTTCCGACTCCAAGTTGCGTTTGAGAGCGGTCTCTTCGCCGTCGCGCTGTTTTCGGTAGCGCTTGAACCACGCTTCCGCGTTCTCCTGCGGGTTCAGTTCCGGGTTCAGCGAGATCGCGCGTTCCGGGTAGTCCGGCGCGAAATAGTCTTGCACGACGATCTCCGTCGCTCCCGATTCGATGCGCCAAAGATTCGCGAGGATCAGTTCGCCCGTCTGCTTGTGTCCTTCCGCCTTCGCC
>JAYVOT010000260.1:0-2140 GCA_043757795.1 Chthonomonadaceae bacterium
GGACAAATCGGAGGCAACTTGCGACGAGAGGACATTTATTTGTTCACCCTCGCTTCCTTTCGAGAGTTGGATGAAGAGTGCAGGCGCTTCGAAGTCGCAGAAAAATCTTTGAAAATAGTTTGAAATAATTACTAAAACTCTGAAACATTTTGCTCGCACGCTCCGTATTGATCAGTGTAACTGGAACGCCAATGACACGCTTGCAAACTACCCCGGTTCCGGCTACACCCGGCTGTTGGAGTACGACGAAGCTGGGTGACTCGTCCGGATCAAGCGCAACACCGGCGGCACCATCACGACTGCGTATGAGTACGGGTATGGCTACTACGGGGGCAGGAGGTGGCGCAAAGACTACCTTCAGAACCAGTGGAGATGGTATCCGTGCGGGGTCGCTTGCTCAGCTGGGGAACTGGTGGAGCAACAGTCCGATCTCACCGGCGCGACTTGGACGACTGTGGGACAACAGCTGAGAGTTGGGATGCACATCGATATTGCTGAGGCGAAACAGCGAGAATCATCACAACGATCTGCTTGGAAGCAATCCGCTGATCACAGATACGAACTCGAACGTTCTTTCATCAAATCTTTACGACTACTTCCGGTCGCAGAGATTCACTTCGGGATCGGCGGTGACGCAGTGGAGATTCGACGATCACTATACAGCAGAAGAGGGACTGATAGCGAATTGTTTCTTACAAATGGATAGGGATTTAGAGTTATCGCCTCAACAGTGTGGCCAAAAGAACAGAGAATCGGCTCTGTCCTAACAACTGTAAACGGCATTGCATCTCTCCAATTTGACGGTTATTTCTTTTTGACGGTTATTTCTCCACTCCGAAAACAAACTCAGTCTTTGTCCGGTAGACCTCCCCCGGTTGCAAGATGACGCTTGGGAAGCGAGGATGATTCACCGAATCCGGAAAATGTTGCGTCTCCAGGCAAAAACCCGTGTGTTGCTTATAGACGACTCCGCCCTTGCCTGTGAGCGAGCCGTCCAAAAAATTCCCCGTGTAGAACTGCACTCCCGGTTGGTCAGTGTAGACGTCAAGCGTTCTGCCAGTCGTCGGTTCCGAAACGCTTGCAGCCAACGCGAACTTCTTTCCGCCGCTGTTTAGAACGTAGGTGTGATCATAGCCGTGCGGTTCGCCGCCGGTTTTAGCGATATTGTCTCCTATTCGATGCGATGACGAGAAGTCCATCACAGTTCCCTTCACGGCAGGAAGTTCGCCTGTCGGGATGAGAGTGTCATCGACCTGTACGAAACGATCCGCCATGATCTGAATCAAATGATCGTCCACTCCCCCCTTTCCAGCCAGGTTGAAATAGCTGTGGTTCGTCATATTGATGGGAGTCGCCTTGTCCGTGACGGCGGAATACTCAATTCTTACTGAGTTTTTCTCAGTCAGCGTATACACTACTGAGACGTTCAAATTGCCGGGGTAGCCCTCTTCGCCATCCGCGCTCACGTATGAAAACTTCACGGCGACTCCGTCCGCTCTGCGCGTTTTTTCCGCCTTCCAAATCACTTTGTCAAACCCTTTGAGACCGCCGTGCAGGTGATTAGGCTCGTTGTTGATCGCCAAAACGTAATCTTCGCCATCCAGAGTGAACTTGCCTTTTGCGATGCGATTTCCTACTCTGCCGACCGTCGCTCCAAAAAAAGGATGCCCCTTCGCATAGTCCGCCAGATTGTCGAAACCAAGCGTGACATCCCCGAATTTTCCATCTTTGCCCGGCGTCAGAACTTCAGTTAAAATGGCTCCGTAAGTCATGATTTTCGCCGTCATTCCGTGAGAGTTGCGAAGCGTATAGAGGTCGACGGAGCCGCCGTCCGGCAATTTGCCGAAATCGGTTTTTGTGATGGACGCCTTTTGCGCTTGCGCCCCCCCGATCACGGCGACGGAAAATGACAACGCGAGAGCGGAAAGCAGCGTAAATGTGGCGATAGCTGAAACATGTGGAAACAATAGTCTCTCCCTTGAGCAATACGAATGGAATAGTGTAAGTTTTCGGCGTTTTTGCACCCGATTCCTGCTTGCTTTCTTCGAAACCAGGGAATAAGAACATCTCAAGACTCAAAACCTTCGCCGAATTGTTCGGCGCGTCCGAGGCTCGTCATGAAGAAGGAGATCGGGATCGC
>JAYVOT010000261.1:0-2140 GCA_043757795.1 Chthonomonadaceae bacterium
GATTGCGATTCAGCAGGAAGCTTTAATTCAGAGGAGTCCACCGGGCAAGTCCCCGTTCTCGGAGCTAACAATATGCCCCTGCTTCCATAGTATGCTAACGACCATCGGGTGCACTCCGAACCACCAGTTCCCATTGAATTTTTGGATCGCCCCTACTCTAAGCAACTGATTTACGATTGAGTTTGGGACGTCCGTGTTTTGCTCGCCATGGTAGATTGCGACCATCGTTTTCGCTTTGTTGATGTAGGGATCTTCATCCGTCGAAGTTCTTGAAGAACCTAATCGACTGAGCAGGTCTTGCCGAAAGTCAGCCAACACCCGATCCACATCCTCTTTTTCAATTCGATCCGTCTCGTTGGAGTTCGACTTGAGTCTCACTCTCGCCTTCATCGTCGCTTGCGAGGTCAAACTCAGAAGATCTCTCGTGTTTCCTCCGCTTGCCACGATGAGACGCTCTTTTTGTTTAAATGCGAAAAGTTCATTGATCATTCGTTGGGTTAGCAGAGCGCCTAAGATTTCGCGCCCTTTTTTATCGGGCGTATGATCCTGACAAAAGACTTGCGTGTCTGGAATTACGACAGTTCCTTGAAATTGAGCCAGTTCTCTACTCTGCTCGCAAAAAGCGAGATCGGGAGGAATATTGAAAATCATATTGATGTTCATCTCTTCGAGGATATGACGAAATCCAATAAAGAGGTCTTCAATAGATTTTCGCGGGATATTGGGTTTATCGAAACTATCGCCAATAAAGACCCAACTCCGCTCTTCGCTTAAAAGTCCGTTGCACTCTTCAATAAGGTCGTTCATCAGCGTGATCAGTTCATTGACTCTACTTTTGCTTTTGTGAACGGTTTTTTCTTCTCGGCTTGCTGAGTATTTTATTTCTCCGCGAAGTTTCACAAAAAACTCAACTATCTTGGGCCACCAACTTGCGCCTGGCGTTCCGACCTTGCCTTCCGTTTCAGCTTTAATTTCCCCGGCTAGATTTCCAGTGGTAGTTTCAGTAGTCTCATCGTACCAATGTATCAAACGATTGAGCAAATCCGAGTTGGGAGGAGTTCCTGTCACCTTCTCCGTTTCACTGGCAAGACGAATAAACATCAATAACAATACGTCGAACGGTTTGAAACTGACTGGATCGAGATCTGTTCCTGCATCGAATAGGATGTAGTGAAACCTGCCTATTGTCTTTTGCTGAAGAAGAGCCAGTTCGGTAGATTTGCCGCAACCTCGAAATCCTACCAGGTAGGCTTTGTAAGGTTGTCTTCGACTACTCGTTTCCAGCCCTTCCCTCAGTTCCGCCACTTTATCGCCGCCCCGGATGTCGTTCAGTTCTTCATTGTAGAACGCTGCTATCTCATCAATCGTAGTCAGAGGTTCGGGAAATAGCGTCTGAGCGGCTTCGCGCAAAGTGATTGCAGGGCGTAGTATCAATTTGGGTTCTCCTTTCAGGATGTCGACACGCCGAAGAAAAATATGTACTCACACCGTCTCGGGGTACGAGCCTAGAGTGCGGACAAAGAGTGAATGCTCGTTCAGGAGATTGATCGCTTTCATCACATTCTGATCTTTGACGTGACCTTGAACGTCGATGTAGAACAGATATTTCCAGGCTTCCTGTTTGGTAGGGCGAGATTCTATCATCGTCAAGTTGACATCGTACTTTTCAAAGGCGTTCAGAGCGTGAGCGAGTTGTCCCGGCTTGTGTTGCAGGGAAAACATCAGCGAGGTCTTGTCTTTTCCGGTCGGCTCCGGCTCGTTGTAGCCCAGAATGAGAAAGCGCGTTCTGTTCGACGGGTTGTCTTCTATGTGAGCGCAGAGCACTGGAAGTTCACATCGCTCGGAGGCGAGCAGGGTCGCTATCGCGGCGCTCTCCGGGTCTTTTGCGGCGAGGTCCGCGGCTTTCGAAGTGCTGGAGGCTTCGATTTTCTCAACGTGCGGCAGGTGATTGTTGAGCCATTGTCGGCACTGCGCAAGCGGTTGGAAATGCGTATAAAGGCGTTTCACTTGATCTAAATTTTCGCAATGCGTGAGCAGATTGTGTGCGATCGGCTGATAGATTTCAGAGACTACGCGCAAGTTCGAGTTCATGAAAGTATCGAGCGTTTCCGGCACGACTCCCGCCCATGAATTTTCAATC
>JAYVOT010000262.1:0-7827 GCA_043757795.1 Chthonomonadaceae bacterium
ACCTCTTCGATGCGAACGAAGCGCTCTCCCAACTGAGCCACACCCCCTTATTTCAATTTAATTATACGTCAGGCGCTCGCTGTTTGTCAAGGCGTATGCGCAATTAGCGCAGGCTGTACGCATCTAGTTCGTGCCGCTTGATTGGAAGCATTCCGTCTTTACTAAGATTCCGTTTCGCGTTTATAGGGCTGACATTTTGTCCAACAAAGTCCATTTCCCGCCATTTGCAAGTTGGCGGCGGATTTCTATTGTGATAGGAATGAGTTTCTCATCATAGGAAAACTATGAAAACTCGATTTACAATAACTCAGATCAACTCGCCAATGCGCCGAAGAAACTGATCGCTTTGTGCGGATAATTTTTCAATCCGCGCTTATAGCGACATGTTGCTGCTGTGTCCGGGGAAAGCTTTCGAATGGGGGTCAATCCTGTTTTTTGCGAAGTTCACCGCGACGCATACCTCTCCCACTCCGGTTGCGATCAACGGCAGTTTGCCTGGATAGGTAGCGATATCTCCTGCGGCATACACTCCCGGAAGATTCGTCTCCATAAAATCGTTCACTTTAATCTCACGCTTCTCCATGTCGAGCTTCCACTCTTTGATAGGGCCGATGTCCGTTGAGAAACCAAGATTCAGCAACACTCCGTCCACCTCAAGCGTCGTCTCTTCTTTGGTCTGATTATTGAAGATGACCGCTCTCTCAACTCGATCCGTCCCTTCGATTCTAGCGAGTTCGTGCCAGAGTTTGACTTCCACTTTTGATCGATTCAGCAACCAATCGATTGACTCCTCATGCGCTCGAAACTCCGCTCTGCGATGCGCGAGAGTAATGCTCGCAGCCACAGGCTCAAGGTTCATCGCCCAATCGAGCGCCGAATCGCCTCCGCCTAAAAGCAAGAGCTTCTTTCCGGCAAACTCAGCTTTATTCGTCACGAAATAGTGAATGCCCCTGTCTTCAAACTCCGCCACTCCCGGCGCGTTGAGCTTTTTGGGTGAAAACGCCCCGGCTCCTATCGTAAGGATCAGCGTTTTCGTAAGGTGCGTCCCCTTATTCGTAGTCAGTTCCATAGTGCCGTCGTCTTCATAGCGCAGGCTGAGTACCTTCTCTGCAAGACAGGTCTTCGGATTGAATCTCAATCCCTGTTTCACCATCTCCGCCGCCAAATCTCGTGCCAATACCTGCGGGAAACCCGGCATATCGTAGATGTACTTTTCCGGATAGAGGGCGGAGAGTTGACCTCCCAATTCCGGCAGGCTCTCAATGATTTTCGTTTTCATTTGTCTCAGACCCGCATAAAACGCGCCGAACATTCCCACAGGTCCACCCCCGATGATCGTCACATCGAAGAGTTCTAAATCGCTCATATTCAAAATCGTCCTTCGTTGAATAGGATAGGATTTGCGGTTGCAAGTAAATAATGGGCGCATCGCGCCTGCACTCCACTCGTAACGCCTATTCTCATTAAAAAGTATACCTGCCATTCAATAAAATAAAACGGAGGTTTTCATCTGACTCTCTGGGGGTAATCCGCCATAGACAGCGACAAACTCGTGCGGCATAATATTGCTATAGCCGGAAAGAAAACAGTTTCTAAAGCAGCTTCAAGGAGCCGGGATTAATGATTCAGTCAATTTCGATTTTGATCGCCGACAACGACCCTATGATACGCCAGTGTTTGCGCCACATCATAGAAAGCGATCCTCGAATACAGGTTCTCTGGGAAGCGGAAAACGGATTGCAAGCTCTGAAGATTGCCAAGGAGATGCACCCGGACTTAATTATCATTGACTCGCAACTCCCTCGAATGGACGGACTTGAGACCACTCGATGCCTGCGACAATGGGCGATCCTCTCAAAAGTGATCGTCATTAGCGTGTACAGTCAGATGAGAGAAGAGGCCCTGCAGGCTGGAGCCGACGAGTTTGCAACAAAAGACGCTTGCTGTGAACTATTGCAAAAACAGTTGAAAGAGATGTTGGAACCTGCTCACTAAGACATGCGTCTAGGAGAGGTCATGCCAACCGACGAAGAAAATAGAATTCAACCCGCAGCTCAGACTTTCAAAATATTACCTGAGCGATGAATACGATAGAGGAGAATATTATGTCAGCCCTATCCGTTATGAGTACGACACAAAACCGTTTTGAACAGTTGTTTCAAAGAAGCCAGCGAAGAGCGTACAATCTGGCGCTTAAACTCACCGGCAATACCGCGGATGCGGAAGATGTCACGCAAGACGCTTTTCTGCGAGCCTGGGACAATTTCGACAGCTACGATGCCAATCGCTCTTTTGAAGGATGGCTTTTCAGAATCATCACCAATCGCGTGATCGACATGCGCCGTAGACAAAAGCGAGTTCCTATGTATTCATTGGACACTCCGATTTATGGCGATGACGACGGTCAACCTCTCGCTCACGAGTTCGCAGCTCCCGACAGCGACCCGATGAACCTCGTCATCGATCCGGTGATGGAAGAGAAACTTCAATCTGCGCTTGAGGCTCTGCCGGGCGACTACCGACAGGCGATCATGTTGTGCGACGTTGAGCAGAGATCCTATCAGGAGATTGCCGATATGATGCATTGCGCTATCGGGACCGTTCGCTCGCGAATTCATCGTGCAAGAGTGATGTTGAGGAAAAACATGGACGCCACTTCCGCTCGAAAAAGACCGGACAGAGCGATGACTGCAAACGCACTGATGGCAGTCTAACGATTTATTTCCAAATCGCGACTCACCGATACGCCTTCCTTGAGCGCACAATCCGCTCAAGGAAGGTTTTTTTATTTCGTGCTGTGTCAGGGTGGGGTAAAATGCAAATAAAATCCAAATCAGGCAGAGGGAAATTTCAATTTCCAGGGGACATTCGCTTATGGACGTAGTCAATAGAAATAGCGTGCCGGTTTTCATCACGAAAGACACTTCTACAATTCGCGAAATCCTCGCCCCTAGAAACTCAAGCGTCCTTGAGCAGAGCTTGGCGGAAGCGACATTGCCGGTCGGAGCGGCGACTATCGCGCATTATCACCCCAAAACGGAGGAGATTTACTACCTGCTTCAAGGGCAAGCGCTCATGTGCGTTGAGGACGAGCGCAGGGCAATCTCTGAGGGGGATGCGGTCGCCATTCCGGCGGGCAAACGACATCAGATCAAAAATGTCGGCAAAATCGAGTTGCTCTTCCTCTGTTGTTGCGTTCCCGCGTACTCGGATGAGGACACTGTCTTTTGCGATACGTTTTTTGATTGAGCATGGCAGTAGGTCACATTGAATGCTTTCAAACAATGGAACTTTTGCATTCTTGCTTTAGTATTGAAGAACAAGGCACGACCAGCATATTTATATGAACGCGTATTGCAACTTGAAAACACAACCGGATCGCCCGCTTTAAAAAACTTGTCTCAATAGTAAGGAACTCACGCTATGGAAAATCAGCTGATTGAAGAACCTGAACCCTCGAAGGTTTCGGATTCCACTGCGGCATACGACCCCAATTCATACTTTCCCCACAACAGAGACTACGCTTCTATCGCGGTGTCAGCGTCCGAGTTCTCCCGAGTAGATTTGACGGCGGAGGAAATCCGGAAGAAGAAGAAAGAACTATTGCAAGTCATAGAGCATGAGGAGGCGCGGCGAAAAAATCAACGGACTACGGTATTAATCTCTCTTGCAGTTTTCGTGACGTTGTTGACCCTACTTTCAAAGTATTTCGGACATTTCAATTTTACGAACTGGATCGGGGTCATTTTCGCTTTCTCCGGAATCGCTGCCGCTTTCAGCGCCCGACAGCGTCAAGCGGCCGTTGAGCTAGCTCAGTTCGATGATATTTCTCTCTCCGGAATTCTCGTCGAGCAGTTGGCGATAACCGATAAACCAACGCTTTCGGAGATTCAAAAGGCGTTGACAAGGTTGTTGCTAAAGTTTGAAGACAAAGACTCGCACCTACTGAGCAAGGATCAAATTGCAACTCTCACGCAACGACTGAAAATAAACAATCCTGTTCCTAACGTCGAGGTAACGCTACAGTTCAGATTAGCGATTATAAAAGCGATGAAGCGCGTTGCTAATCAGCAGGCGCTCCTGTCTGTCGAGGCGATTGCAAGAGGAGGGGACGCTGGCAAATACTACCCTGAACTTGTCTTAGCCGCTCAAGAAGCCTTGCCGGAAATTCACGCGCGTGTCGCTCGCTTGATAGAATCCAACACGCTTTTGAGAGGTTCGGCCCCGGAACTTTCGCATTCTCAAGAGCTTCTTAGACCGGCATCCGGCGTCGGCGAGGTCGATAGCAAAAACCTGTTGCATCCCTCTGATGCGGATATTGCGCAAAGATAGAAGTGTCCGTCTGAGGCGTAGCCTCAGTAGAGATAACTACAGCTTCGCTTGTGAAGACATCAGCGCTAATGTTTGCTTCTACTAGCCTCATTTGCAAATCAAATCATAAATCGGTTTACTCCCTTCCCCCTTTTCAGGTACAATAGCACGGTTTGACAACAAGATGTCTGCTATTCGGAATCAACCCCGTAATATAAGAATAAACACCTGCGATGAAGCATTCCTCATTACATTAAGGAGACGAGAACCAATATGACTAAGCGAGTCTACCTCTTTGCGGAGGGCGATAAATCCATGCGCGACCTCCTCGGAGGCAAAGGCGCAAACCTGGCGGAGATGACCAATATCGGTCTCCCTGTTCCCCCCGGTTTTACGATCACCACAGAGATGTGCAACGCCTATTACGATGAAGGCGAAAAACTTCCCGAAGGCTTGATGAGCGACGTTCAGACCGCTCTCGCCAATGTCGAAGCCGCGCTTGGCAAAAAATTCGGCGACCCCAAAAATCCACTGCTGCTTTCTGTCCGATCCGGCGCGCGATTTTCGATGCCGGGTATGATGGACACGGTTTTGAACCTCGGATTGAACGATGCGATCGTCGACGAACTCTGCAAAGTGGCTGATCCGCGATTCGTATACGACTCCTACAGACGTTTCATCATGATGCTCTCCGACGTAGCCTATTCCGACAAATTTCCGCACATCGCCAAGCACGATTTCGAGCATATCTTCGCCAATATTAAAAAAGAGTTGGGCGTGAAGGAAGACCTCGAAGTCAGCGCCGACGGCCTCAAGAAACTGTGCGATCAATACAAAGCGCACGTCATCAATCAGACAGGGTCTGAGTTCCCGCAGAACCCCCTAGAACAACTTCAAGCGGCGATTGAAGCCGTTTTCCGCTCATGGAACAACGAGCGGGCCTTTATTTACCGACGAAAAGAGAAGATCGACGACTCAATCGGAACCGCCGTCAGCGTTCAAGCGATGGTCTTCGGAAATCGCGGAGACGACTGCGGCACGGGAGTCGCGTTTACTCGCAACGCCTCCACCGGCGAAAACGTCGTTTTCGGCGAGTACCTGATGAACGCACAGGGCGAAGACGTCGTCGCGGGCGTGCGAACTCCTATGCCTATCTCCGACCTCGAAGTTCAGAACCCCGTCATCTACAAAGAGTTCACGGACATCTGCAACCGACTTGAGAAGCACTACAAGGACATGCAGGACATCGAGTTCACGATCGAGCACAACAAGCTGTTCATTCTACAGTGCCGATCCGGCAAACGAACCGGTCCCGCCGCAGTCAAAATCGCTGTCGATCAGGTGAACGAAGGGCTTGTCACCAAGAACGAAGCGCTTGCGCGAGTGGAGCCGGAACTGCTGAACCACTGCCTACTGCCCGTCATCGCGCAGGGAACCAAGTACGACGTTCTTGCGAAAGGACTTCCGGCCGGCCCCGGAGCGGCGACTGGAATCGCGATCTTCGATGCGGAGCGAGCGGCGGAACTTGGCAAGGGCGGACTTGGACAGAAAGTCGTCCTCGTGCGAGCCGACACAAGCCCGGACGACCTCAAGGGAATGCTCGCGGCGCAGGGCGTATTAACTGAAAAGGGCGGCATGACCTCCCACGCGGCGCTTGTCGCACGAGGCTTCGGAATTCCGACTGTCGCAGGTTGCTCTGAAATCTCCGTCGACGGCGCGAAACGACAGTTCACTGTCAACGGCAAAGTGATTAAAGAGGGCGATGAAATCTCCCTCAACGGCACGCTCGGAGAAGTGATACTTGGCAACGTTCCGGTCGAAGACCCCAAACTGACCGGTGAATTCGGAACGTTCCTGGGTTGGGCGGACGAAGTCCGTACGCTCGGCATACGCGCCAACGCCGATACTCCGGAAGACACGACGCTCGCAATCAAATTCGGCGCTGAAGGAGTCGGGCTTTGCCGAACGGAGCATATGTTCTTCGCCGAAGAGCGACGCCCCGTCGTGCAAACAATGATTCTCGCGGCGAACGATCACGAGAGACAAACCGCTCTAGACGAACTCCTTGTTTTTCAGCGAGAAGACTTCAAAGGCATATTCGAGTCGCTCGGCGGCAGACCTGCCACCATTCGTCTCATCGACCCGCCGCTTCACGAGTTCCTTCCAAATCGAGAGAAACTCATCGAAGAAGTTGCGACTCTTAAAGCGCATGGCAAGTCCGATCACGCAAAAGAGAAAATGCTGCACGCAGTCGAGACGATGCACGAGATCAACCCGATGATGGGTCTTCGAGGTTGCCGCCTGTCCATCGTCTTCCCGGGCATCGTCGTAATGCAGACGAGAGCGATTCTCGAAGGCGCCGCGGCTGTCATCAAAGCAGGCGGAAAAGCTTATCCTGAGATCATGATCCCGCTCGTCGGACATGTGAACGAACTCAAAACAGTCAAAACCCTGCTTGAGAAGACGGCGAAAGCGGTCGAAGCGGAACAGGGAATCTCAATCCCCTATCAGTTCGGCACCATGATCGAAGTTCCGAGAGGCGCTCTGACAGCGGACGAGATCGCTGTCGAGGCGGAGTTCTTCTCCTTCGGAACGAACGACCTGACGCAGATGACCTTCGGCTTCTCGCGAGACGACTCGGACAAGTTCCTGAAGCCCTATGTCGCACAGAAGATTCTGGCAGTAGATCCCTTCGAATCGATTGACCAGACCGGCGTCGGTCAGTTGATGGAGATCGCAGTTCAGAAGGGGCGAAGCGTCAAGCCGAACCTCAAGCTCGGCATCTGCGGAGAGCACGGCGGCGAGCCTCGCTCCATCGCCTTCTGCCACAAAATCGGTTTGAACTACGTGAGTTGTTCTCCGTACCGGGTTCCTATCGCACGCCTCGCGGCGGCGCAGGCGGCTCTCGGCAAGGGCGTCAGCGACAAGTAGATAAAACTGAAAATTCGGCGTATAATAGAGAGGCGCGTGAATAGTTTCATGCGTCTCTCTACTGATTTATCTGACTTCGTGAGGTGCGTCATGCCAATATTGGAGCCTTTGGAACTGCCGGAAAAAACATATCTTGAATTGAAGCATATAGCTGGAATACAGGGAGTCACGCCTCTGCGCTTAATTGAAGGTTGGGTTCAAGAATATAAGAATATAGAAAGCCTTCAACAATTAAGGCAGGAGTATCAAGAACTCATAGACGAAGACTTGAAAGGGCATCTAACTAAAGCAGGTCAAGCCCGTTTGGATATAGTTTGCAATCACCTAAATGAAATTGAAATGCAGTCCAAATTTACTCAATCATGGGAGAGAACGGCTTCTCGAATTGATGAACATTTCGAGGATTTAATGAATACGCTTTCCGCCCTGCCAAACAGAAAACATGCGGATCAGAAATGATTTTCATTCGGAGCGTTCCCAATCGAAGATTGGCAAATTACCGCGACTATCGTTCGTACTTGAGACGAGATTTTCAAAACCGATGCGCTTATTGCCTGACTCATGAATATTTTCTGGGAAGCGATG
>JAYVOT010000263.1:0-2138 GCA_043757795.1 Chthonomonadaceae bacterium
TGCGCCGGTTTGCAGGTGCGTCTCTTGAAACATACTCCGCACCTTGAGTATCGTGTGCAAAGCACACACGGCGGAACGCCACTAAGACCGTGACTTTAGGGGCTGTGAAAGTATTCGATAGAAATCTGTTCCGAAAAACTCACCCTTCAGGATGCCCGGAGAACCGCCTCTGGACGCAAAACAGTCAAATATGACCTGACAAAAATGATCGAACCGACGTTTTTAGGAATACTTTCACAGCCCCTTTAGTCTTGGGACTCTAATCATGAGACTCTGTCGTTTGCGTAACATGACTGAGCAGTTAAAAAATATTTCTCAAATTTCAGGCATGACAAACATATTAAGAGGAAGGAATGCAAGGAACTTTTAAAAGCTGACAAGCGTCTCAATAGGGTTAGAGCATGGTTGATAAGAAACAAGACATTTCGCTTCGGCAAACAAGAATTTCATCGACTTTATGCCAACGATTAGTGAATATAGGGAGGACGATATGCCGAATGAAACGATGACCGAGATTGCCAAAAGCGACGCGGAGTGGAAAGCGGAATTGACCGAAGAGGAGTATAGAGTTTTGCGAACTAAGGGTACCGAAGCGCCCTACTCCGGCAAATTTTGGAATCACCATGAAAACGGAAGGTATACTTGCACAGGTTGCGGACAAGAGTTGTTCGAGTCCGAAACAAAATTTGACTCAGGGTGCGGTTGGCCTAGCTTTTATGATGCGATGGATGAGGGCAAAGTGGAGTTCATTGAGGACTTTACGCATGGAATGCAACGGGTTGAAGTGGTTTGCAGCCGATGCAAAGGGCATTTGGGACATATTTTTCCGGACGGGCCTCGCCCTACAGGTCAACGTTACTGCATCAATTCGGCTTCCTTGAAATTCCGGAAAGAACAGGACCCTAGTTGAACTGATGTCAACTTAAGCCGTACGAAGTGATCGAAATGGTCAGGAGTCGATGACAGTAATGCTTCATGGAGAGAAGCTAGTTGAATTAAACGCGCGAGATCTAATTTCCGCTTTCAAACTGAGCGGAAAATCAAAGCTCTGGCAATTCCTGGCGCACTATCCGGCAAAAAAACTCGCGCATGAGATGCTTGAATTCGATAAAACTGTTAAACAGCAAGGGATTCTTGAGGCGGGCAGGTTTTTGCTAGGTCGCTTCTCAGGCTCGGTGACCGTCTCCGGCGCTGAAAAAATTCCGAAGTTTGGACCCCTTATCGTCGCTTCCAACCACCCCGGCATGATGGATGCGATGGCGCTTTGGACGGCTATCGGCAGGGAAGACATCAAAATCCTGGCGGCGAGGCGAGACTTGTTGGATTTATTGCCCAACATGCAACAAAAATTAATTTTGATCGATCCGAATTCGTGCGGAGCATTTCGGGAAGCCGCGGCCCATTTAAAATCCGGCGGAGCGTTGCTTACCTTTCCTGCGGGCAGAATTGAGCCGGATGTAGGAGTCAGGGAGGGGGCGATTGAATCTCTTGAAAACTGGTCTCCAAGCGTAATCGCTTTGAAGAGAAGGATGGAAGAGGCGACAGTACTTCCGGCTTTCGTGTACGGAGTCATTTCCAAAAGAGCGATGAAGAACCCGTTGCTAAACGCTTTTAAGGACCAAAAAGAGCATGATTGGGCCGCCGCAACGCTCCAAATTCTGATGCCTGCCTACCGTGGCGTTGGAATACATGCCGCTTTCGGACGCCCCGTTTGCACTTTCGATGATTTGAAAGCTCAGATGAGGTGTATGATCGCAAACTATCGAAGTGAGCTTAACTGAGAATTCGAGCGGAATGACTGATTTCGATGATGAACCTGAGCATTAGAAGTCAGAACGATCAGTTTTCGTATTGCCGATTGAGATGACAACCGAATGAATCATGTTACGCAACCAACAAATCCGTGATTCACTGCATCGCCCTCAACAGTCCCGACGGGCAGAGCTTTTTCGCTATAGCGCCTTCGGCGGGCAGCCCTTCGGGCGATAATCCAACCCGCAACTTTTTGGAATCGTCACATCGGGCAGAGCCGCTTTTCAAATTTGTACCGAGTGTTTTCTTTTCAACACCGGCTAAGCGCAGAGCGCTTTCAAACCCCGACAGCTCAAACCTTGAATCTCACGAACCTTGCTGTATTC
>JAYVOT010000264.1:0-2137 GCA_043757795.1 Chthonomonadaceae bacterium
GCCGCCGCCCGGTACAGCAACGCGTGTCGACCGGAGCGATTCTCAATGGGTCCGGTCTTTAGACAGGGGGAGCGCGCCTTGAAATTGAATTGCATTTAAGAACTCATGTTACGCACTCCGTAGGACGAAATGTTCGGGTGTTGAAATGAAAACACACGGTTCGTAAGGTTCAGGGTTTGGGCTGTCGGGGTTTGGAAGCGCTCTGCGCTTAGCCGAGTGTTGAAATGAAAACCCCCGACGCAAAAATGGGCGTTCCGCGGACGCGAGAGTACGGGGTCTCAAAAAACCAATCTATTTGCGTCAAGTTTGAAGGTCCTGCATAGCTATGTCCAAAAAACGCTTCCACCGCGCAATTGAAAAGCGGCTCTGCCCGATGTGACGATTCCCGACATTGAGATTGCATTGTTTCCCGCCCGAAGGGCTTCCCGCCGAAGGCGCTATAGCAAAAAAGCTCTGCCCGTCGTGACGATTCGCGGCGTTTCTCACTTCCGGAGAACGCCCATGCATTTGCCGGGTGTTTTCAACAAACGGATTTGTTGGTTGCGTAACATGACTTAAGGATTAGCGCCCCCTGTTCGAATGCTACTTTCGTGCAGGGAGAGATTTTGAAGGAATGGGCTTTTTTGCTGAAGCCGCTGATTTTAAGGGGACGGGACTGAAGGACTTTGCCAAAGTTCCGGCAGGCAGATCGTAGAGACGTAGGATTCCGTCACGCCCCCCTACCGCAATTTGATTGCCGTCCGGTCGAAAAACGAGAGAATAGACTACGCCCTGAGAACCTTTTAAGGAGGAGACAGCGACGCCTCCGAGGATCGCTTGATCCTCTTTCAACGGACCGTTGTCTGTTTTGTAGATGCGGACTCCGCCATCCTCCGCCCCGACTGCGAAGAGGTCCCCTGTTGAGTTGAAGGCGACTGCGGTGACGGTTGCAGGTTGCTTCTCGTAGGCTCGAAGCAGGTTGTGATCCTCCTGGTTCATCGAGCGGGCTTTCGTTCGAAAAACCTGGTAGAGCCGGGGGATTCCGTCGTCGCCTGCAACAAGAACTTGATCCGCTTTCGGCTGACGTGCAATTGCGCGATAAGCTCCATAGTGCGTGTTGATGTCGTCGATGAAAGAGCCGCCTTCGATCAATGTGAGCTTGACAGCTTGATCTCTGCCGGTGCTGAGTATGTTTTTGCTGTCCAGAGAGAAGCAGGTGGAGAGAACCCAATCGCTATGATTGTCGAGGCGCATCACCTGTTTGCCCTGCGGAACGGTGACGACTCGCACCGAGTTGTCTACGCAACCGAAGCCCAACAGTTTGCCGTCCGGCGAGAGCGATGCGCCGAAGAGCGTGTCGTAAGTGGTCTGAACTGAATTAATTTGGAGATGGGTCGTCGTATCCCAAAACTGAATCTCTCCGAATCGGCAGGGCGTCCCTCCTACGGCCGCGAGCATTTTTCCATCTGCAGAATAGACCAATGAGAGAATTTTTTCGGAATTTCCGACAAGCCGCGCTTCGATGCCGGAGCCGTCCGATTTGTGAATCAATATTTCACGATTGCCTGAAACCGCCAGTTTTGTCCCATCCGGAGAGTAGGCGAGGGCAGTAATGACTGGGGAGAGCGAATAGACGGGGGGGTGTTCGGCGTCGATAGGATCTTTCA
Source organism: Chthonomonadaceae bacterium (assembly GCA_043757795.1). GTDB lineage: Bacteria > Armatimonadota > Chthonomonadetes > Chthonomonadales > Chthonomonadaceae > JAYVOT01. Next base: position 1,647 of record JAYVOT010000264.1, read on the forward strand.
CTGTAGGGCTGTCGTCTTTAGCGCCCTCCGCAATCCACTCGCGAAAGAGCGCGATCTCTGTCGTTGCAAGCGCAGGACCGCCCTTAGGCATTAGCGTTCGCTTCCCCGTAATATACTCCATGAGCAGACTTCGATCCGGTTTTCCAGCGACAAACGGCTTCCCGTTCTCCCCGCCCTTTGCAAACTCGGAAAACTTCGTTACGATGAGCTTCCCGCCCGCCAACGCCGGTTGATGGCAAGACTGACACTTCGCTTGAATGAGCGGAAAAACTTGCTTGTAATAGCTGACGCCGACTCTGATTGAGCCTGTCGTCTTAGCAGGAGGGGCTGCAGACGCGGCGGGCAAGTCCCCGAATGCCGGTACAAAAGCCGTAACAAACAATATAAAGAGTGATTGCAATCGCATCCTATCGCCTCCGGAGTTCGCACGAAATATCTTAGTTCAGTTTAGCTAACACTGCTAACTCTGTCAAGACGCATTTCCGCTCTAC
>JAYVOT010000265.1:0-2136 GCA_043757795.1 Chthonomonadaceae bacterium
ACATCCGGCGCGAAGCGCCACTGAGACCGTGACTTTAGTCATGGGATTCAAAAGCGCTCTCGAAAAAATCATTTGGTCGTCAGGTCTGCGTAACATCAGCTATTCATTTGCAGAGGGTATCCTATGCCCAGCGTTTGGCTCTAGTTGCTCTGCATGCAACGTGCATAGACATGGGTTCGTATTACAATTATAATCTGCTCATTTGAAATTTCAAATCCACAAGATTTTCATAAGCTTGCTCGGAATCGTATTCAAAAAGGTTATAATTTATGAGTGCGTTGGCGTATGGATTACTGACTTCCCCACCATTTTTTTCCGTTAAATCCGCCTACTTCAATAAAATGTCCCCAAAACCGGAGCTGAAATGCAAGCTATCATTGACGAAATTGAAAAACAAAAACCTATTTATCCGCCGCATATGCTCAGCAAGCAAGAGAAAGATCGCCTTATCCAACGAGGTTTCCTCGGGTTATACCGTTGGTATCTAGATCGCTCACAAACAAAACGAAATTGGAACCCGGATCGCAGTTTCGATTGGCGCAACTTGTCTAAAACGCACTCGCCGGAAATGATGAACGTTCTAGACGGATACTATGCAGTGGAGCAGTTCGCTCCGGACTACACCTCCGAAGTAGTAAAATTGACGCGCGAAAATTACGGACGTTCTCAGTTTCACCTCAGATGGGGTTCAGAAGAAGAAAAACACTCAGATTGCTGGCGCAACTCACTCCTTTTTTCCGGACGCAGGAGCGTGGAATGGATCGAAGAGTACACCTCAATTCTGCGCGAAAAAGCTTGGACCTTGCCTTTCGACGATCTAAAAGAGACGATACTCTATACTGTTTTGCAAGAGAGAGCTACCCAACTGAACTACATGGGACTGCTCAAAATCGCAAGAGGCGAGAGCGAAAAACCGCAATTCGCGAATGACACGGATCCGGTGCTTGCAGAAGTCGCGCAGACCATCGCAGTCGATGAGGCGGCGCACTACAACTTCTTTCTAGAAGGCTCACGGCTCTTCCTGTACTACTACCCGGAGGAGACATTGACGGCGCTCGGCAATGTTTTGAAGAATTTCATGATGCCGGCGCACAATCTGCTTCCAGAGTATGACAAGTTCGTAAAAGCGGTCTATGACGCCGGAATATTCGACTTCCGAACCTACAGTCGCGATGTCGTGCAGTCCGCTTTGAAAAACATGGGCGTCAACTCTTTAAAAGGGATGCACGAGGGGATCGCCCGTCTGCGGCAAGCGCCCGCGATGAACGGCGAAATGCGCGAAACTACTTTGATGAACCTCATGGACTTCTCGGTGATAGAGGGATTTGTCGAGTCTCTATTCGCAAGAATCGGGCAATATGAGTCTGAAATCGGTTTTACTGAGATCGCGCCCACCAATTTCGCGAAAAATTCCTGGGCAATCTCCTCGTGACAGTCACTTGATGGTGTCGCAACTGCAGACCGCCCCGTTCCCTGCCAATCAAATGCGATTTTGGTAAAAGGTGAACGGGGCGAATTGGAGATAACCATTGAAAGCGTTGATTTTGTTCCCGCATCAGCTTTTTGAAGATGTCTTTTCAAATTTTGAAGGCTTCAAAATTTACCTGGTCGAACATTCTCTCTTCTTCACTCAGTTTCGATTCCACAAACAGAAGCTCATCTTGCACCGAGCGAGTATGTCGGCATTCGCAGAGAAAGCGCTTTCTGCCGGCTTTGAGGCGATGCACTGCAAAATCGACGCCTTTCCCGATCTCGCCTCCGTAGCAAAACTGCTACGACAAGCCGGCATCAAAGAATTGGCTCTCTTCGACCCGACTGACGATTGGCTGAACAGAGACATCGATACGACCCTCCGAACGGAATTCGCCTGCGCCACCCACCCTACCCCAATGTTTTTGACCGACTTGCCGACGCTTGACGCCTTTTTCAAAGACAAAAAGCGCTTCCGGATGGCGGAATTTTATACTTTTCAGCGAAAACGATTGAAGATTCTGGTGAATGAAAAGGGGAAACCTGAAGGCGGCAAATGGAGTTTCGACGAGGAGAACCGAAAAAAACTCCCAAAAAACATCGACACCCCCTCACCGCCTCGGTTCCCGCTCAATATTCACGTAAATGAGGCTCAAGAGTGGGTTG
>JAYVOT010000266.1:0-7806 GCA_043757795.1 Chthonomonadaceae bacterium
CAGTTTCATAGCCTCCTCGCACTCGCCGATTGCGGAAACCGGCGGCGCAACGGAATAGATGTCATTCACAGGTCGAACGAGGGGACCCATCATGATTCCGGAGACTCCCCAGATCGGTAGATTGAGCAGGAGTAGCCAACTCAGAAACCAGCCGCATTGTTGGATTCGTTGAAACCCTTTGACGGCGGCGAGGCAGTAGAAGGGCGTGACGAACGAGAAGTAGTACTCCTCATAGGTGTGCATACCGCTCCTCCCGCCCATGAAATTCACGACGAGCATCGGCAACGTGAGCAGAGCGATCTCCGGCGCGATCAATGGCAGGAGACAAAAGACCAGCATCAGGGAACCGGCGAGCGCCAGACTGCCGGGGTGAAAGACCTCCGATAGAAACTTGATCGGGTGATCGGCGAAGTTGCGCGCAATGAGACTCGGGGTCTCGCCAAAATGACGGAAGATCGAAAAATAGGGCGAACCCGTTCCGCAATTGAAATATCTGACAGTCATCATCGCAAACGGAAGCATCGCCAGCCCGAGGCAGATTGTCGCGATTCCGGCTTTACGATGTTTGAAGCACGCCCATATTCCAAGCATCGCTATCGTCATCCCTGCGCTCTCTTTGATGAGAGCCGTCAAGAGAATCGCAAAAGCATAGAGCCTCCATCGCTTCGCTTCGAGGGCGTAGAAAGCGGTGACGAGCAAGGGAGTCGCGAAGGTATCCGGGTGAAACTCGTAGGTGACGCTCCACTGATGCGCCGGATGAACCAGATAGAGCAGTCCGAAAAGCAGACCGAGAGGTTCGGAATTCAGTCGTTTTCGCGCCAGGGCGTAGGCGGGGATCGCCCCGAGCGCCATCGCGAAAGTCTGCAGAAACAACAGCGTTTTCGGCGACGGAAAGAGTCTGTAGATTGGCGCGATCAGATAGAGGATGAGGCTGAAGTGATCGCCGAGGATGTGCACTCCTCTCGCAGTGACGAACGGGTTTTTGCCCTGCGAGATAAGCCAGACTGCCTGATCGAAGATGCCCAGGTCGAAGGTCATGTAGGCGAAACGGTCGTAGAGGGTGAAGGAGAGGCGCGCGAACAGGCTCACGAACAGCAACATTCCAAGAGCGAGGGCAAAGCGGCAGCGGCGTCGAACCGTCGATTTCGATCTTGCAAGCTCGCCGGGTTTTGATTCAGCCGCCGCCGTCATGATTTGTCTTTCGAGAGAGGACGAGGATCGCGCTATCCCACCGGGTTTTCAGGTCGTCGATGAGCCAACGCACCGGCTTGTCCTCCCCCTTGTAGAGCGAGTCGACCACCTCAATCGAGTCTCCCTCGTATCCAACCACCGCCACGAAATGAGTGTCGTCGATGTGCAGAACTCCGACCGGCTTCTCCCTTTTCAGCGCCTCAATTGTCATTTGCCGGGACTTCGCCAGCAGTCCGAGTTTCGGAGCCGCCAATTCCATCTCCCCAATCGAGACTTCGAATCCCTGCCGGGGGAAGAGGTTGAGGACTTCCGGTTCAGTCATCTTGCAACCCAAAACCAGAGCGGCAGAGTGAAGAGCGCGAGGTCCGCAACCTCCAGCCTGCATCTCTCGTTTCGGTGAAAGTTTGAGTATGCCAAATGAAACTGCAAACGCACCCAGAAAGATCAGGCTTGTTTTGACAGTTGTTTTCGCTTCCATTTGACGTAGGCTCCAACTGTCAGGACTAGGAGTGAGGAGACGGATGCCATGTATAGCCACCCAAAATACATTACTTTTTGATGGTGTTTGTTCGAAGCAATGTATACTTTTTCATTAGTTGGACTCTGATGCCACATTGTTTCATTAGTATCGTCAGCAAATATAGCATGAGTGGAAACTTTAGGCTCAAATATTGCATTTTCAACTGAGTCCATGTCAAATTTTGAAAATGAGTAAAATCTTTGAGAATGGATCATATTTGTACCGCTTGCCATTTCTCCATAATTTAAAGTCACCGCAGTCGGAACCCAACCACCCTTAAAATTTTTCACTTCGTCAATATGGAATGAATTTAGTATTAACTTTCCATTTGCGGTAAATTCCTGACTAGAGTCTACTACAAGATAGCCGTATGTCGAAGAGACAGAGAATTTAACTAGAGTTGAATCTATCTTCCCCACGAAATCATGGATCAATCCATATTTCCGATTCATCCTAACACTATCGAGTACGAACTTTCCACTTTGGAGCGCATTCTCAATTGAGCCGCTTATGAAATTTGATGTGAATCCCAGTTCTCTAATTCCAGTGAAGGATATAAAACGATGCACAACGGAAATTTGAGAAGGCTTATTCGATTGGAAGCCTGCACGAGGAGCAAACATATACGTATCTCTTCCATCGAATATAAGTTTTTCAGTATACTCAATATCATCAGAGAGAAAGCTTTTACCTTGGCTTTGTAACAGTTCTGGTGATATTTTAGTTTCAATATATAATTCTTTTTCATCTTTAAGAGAATTCAAAAAGTAGAAAATTTCTCCCTTCTTTCCATTAATCGAGGCATAGAAATTGCCTTCGACTTTCATTGTATCCAGTTTCTTCCTAGCTTCATGAATTTTAGATACGAAATCATTTGTATTAAATACATCACTTTTGTTCTGGGCTGTTGAAATCGCGCAATATGATAGCAGGACAGACTGCCAAACAGTATTCAGGAGTAGGCGTATATAGAAATTTTTATATGTGAGGTGAGTCATGTTTTTTAGCTTAGGCAACGTCCATCAATTATTGCATCGAAAAACTGAAGTATTAGAGTTAAATTAGCTCAAATATCAATGCGTCAATTGTTGAGCATTGCCTTAATAGATTCTGATAACCCTCTAACCTCTCTAACCTGCAAGTCTTCTATAGCCTAGAGAGGAGGTGATTAACAGCCAGCAATGAAATCATTGAAACGAGGGTTATTCGGTTCGTTAACCTAAAATCGCTCAATTAGTTTCTAGCTACGTTGTCATGCATTATGGGGTGCACCCATAATCAGTGTAAGAGTAGTGCCCCCCAGACAAGGAGGTAACCCTTACACAACCTGGGGATGCTCCGTACAGTTGATAACATTGATAAAGGGTATCGCTACCGCAATTTTGGAAAGGATTATAGGAGTAGCTCTGGCATTTGGGATGAGGATAATACATCACCCAAGTGCACGGGTAAGTAATTCCTGTACTTCCATCTGTTATTGAAGCACCAGAACAGACGTTTGCAAAGTTGCAACCAGTGCCATCACAGACATAACCAGTGCCTTGCGTAGCTTTAGTAGACACTGATTTATTCAAATTGTTTGCACCTCGGTAGGTATTAGCTGTTGCAGTAATTATTCCAATGAATGAAACGAGGAAAAGATACTTTCTCATGTTCGTATAATCCTTATGAACTACTTGCGGGTAGTTAGTTTACTACTGAATTTATGTCCATTACATAGCCGTGCTATGATATAAACTAGGCTACCGTTGAATATGATCGACTGCCAGGGTTCCATCTTGAACAATGCGCCGAAACAACTGCATGGGACCGAAATCCCTTGCATCCAGCGCCAAGTTGAATAGGCGATGAAGACGCTACAGAGAACTATAGCGGCATTCAACGCAGGTTGACGAGTTTTGGGAATGAGCAGCAGGAGGGCGACCAGGTATTCCGTCACGACCAACAACACGCCAGCCTGGCTTGTGAGCAGGACGGGAACGAGTTTCGAGGCGGCGAGCGTCGCTTCGAGTTCGCGGAAACTCATCGTCTTCGCAATGGCTGCCGCGAGGAAAACCATGCTGAGGAATCCGACTAGCAGATGGTTGATAGTAGCCTTACGACTCTGTTTCTGGAGATGCGGTTGCATTGGAAGGCTCGAAGCGTTCATCCGGAAACTCCTACATGCGTGCTCAATCCCTAAAATTCAGTTGACGATGTCTTCAATATGCAGCTAATTCGAAGACTGTGCGGGCTTTGAAAATCGCTTCTTCACGCTTTTGAGAAGAGATGAGTTGCACATCAGAACGTTTGGTATGCAGAACTCACTGCATATTGCCAGATTCTAATTGCCCACATAGTATTAACGAATCTCGACGAACGATTCGTGCCAACTATTTTTTCAAAGTCGAAATATTTTTTCTCCAGGCATTTATCACTGCTTTTTTACCCTACGGCTAGCGCTTTGCGGGGGGGGGGCGTGAACGGATAGAGAATCTCCATGATGTCGCCCTCTTTCAAACCTTTGCACTTGCAGGCGTCCCGCAACTGCTTCAATGCACGACTGAAGATGTGTTTGACAGAGTCGAGGGACTTGTCCAGGGTCTCGGCGGTTTCTTCATGGGAACAACCTTCGGATTTCAGCTTCAAAACCTGTATTTCGATGTCAGTCAAGCGAGGATCGACTGCCCGGAGTCCGCCCCAGCCTTCACGCTTCAGCGCCTCGATTTCAGGCGAATCTCTTCTGTCAATCAGATTAAGCGGAATCTCCTCGCCGGTCGCCTCATCGATCGCATAGAAAGCGACTTCTCTCAATCGCTTCAGCTCTCGATGATGATCGATCAGGAAGTTGTGTGCGACTCTGGCGGCAAATGAGTCCAGATGCATGAAGTCGCGCTTGAACGTTCCAATTTGCGCTTTCTCGATGACATGTTCGAGGAAACATAGCTCTGCGTCCTCGAACTGTTCTCTGGAAAGCAAGTCTGAATGTTCTGCGCTGATTTTCTGATAGACGCTCCGAATTCGATCTTCCACGATGAACTCCTACGACAATCGGTCGGAAAACACTTGGATGCCAATCTTTAATACTTATGCTTTGATTGATAGACGAGTCGAGTCGAGCAATTCGTTTCAGAATTATTGAAGCGTTTTGAAATTAAATCGAGGCAGAGTCGCAACGCACCGGCTTGTCCTCTCCGACATAGAGCGAGTCGACTACCTTGATCGAGTCTCCCTCGTAACCCGCCACCGCCACAAAATAGGCGTTGGGAGTTAAAATCATCTCATCGCCATAAGCGGTAGACAATACTCCCAACGCCCTTCCGCACCGACACCCGACACCCGTTTTGCTCGACACGTTGTCTCAGCCCTATTGCCGACCGCCTATCCTGCGAGGATCGCTTCTATCGCCGCTCTGTCCAGCGAATCGAGTCTTGGTCCGAGTTGGGAAACCACTTGCCCGGCAGTGTAGGCTCCCAGTCTTCCCGATTTCTCCCAACTGAGTCCGTTTGAGAGTCCGTAGAGCAGTCCGGCGGCATAAGAGTCCCCTGCCCCGTTGGCATCGACCGGAGTGATCGGCGTGACGGGAATCTCGTGCAGGCGCTCGCCATCCCAGAGAATCGAACCTTTCGAGCCTATAGTCACTGCGACGTTGGAGGCGAGTCTAGCGCAGGCGGCGATAGCTTCTTCAGGGGTCTTCGTGTCCGTGAGCATCTGCGCCTCGTCTTGATTCCCGATGAGCAGATCGACAAGCTCAAGAGTGATCTCAGTAAAATCCGCCTTGTGGCGTCCGACGCAAAATGAGTCTGACAGCGACATCGCCACTTTTACGCCCGCCTTCTTCGCTTCGCGCATCGCGTGCAAGACGGCGGCCTTTTGGGTTTCGGTATCCCACAGAAAGCCGGTGACATAGAGATATTTGCTTTGACGCAGGGCTTCCAAATCAACATCTTCCGGTCCCAACTCTCTGCAAATTCCAAGGAAAGTACACATCGTTCTCTCAGTGTCCGGCGTGACGAGAATAACGCTGATCCCGGTGACTCCATCGCCCCCTTTCACCGGATAGTCCACTCCGATTGAACGCAAAGAGTCGGAATAGAGAGTTCCGTGCTCGTCGTTAGCTACTTTGCCGATGTAGCAGGCTTTGCCCCCGAGCTGTCCGATTCCTATCGCCGTGTTTGCGCCGGAGCCTCCGGGCGCCGCTTTGACGATGTGCTGACTTACTTTCCCGACGAGGGCTTTCTGCTGTTCGCCGTCAATCAGGAACATCCCGCCTTTCTGAACATTGATCTCGTCAAGTATCGCTTCGGGAATCTCTGCAATAATGTCGTAGAGCGGGTTGCACATCACGAAAACGTCGTATTTCATTCGTCAAATTCTACTTTCTCTGGTTGGGGAGTTTCAGTAACAACTGATGAACGGGGAAATATTTCCCGGTCTCATCGGCTTTCAAGTTCCGGGAATAAATTCTCAGTCTCGGTCGCTCTTCGCGCCGATTGTCCTTCGCCAAGTTGAAAAATGCGCCTTCAGCGTTTTCACGTCCGTAAGACGCACAACCATGTAAAGGGCGTTTTGAGCGCCGGGATTGGACAAAATGCGAATATCTGCAGGCGATCTCGCGTCGGAAGGACGTTCCGTCGAAGTCGCGCAGCGAGGTTCAAATGAGTTTGATTTTCCTAAACAGGGCTAGTTCACTTCGCTTTTGCTCCGCCCAAAATCGTGTTGTCGATAGGTTTGCCGTCGATCAGGGCGGCTTCTTTTTTGACGGTCATCCTCTTCTGCAACCAACCGCCCGCGCTCTTTTCCCAGATGTCCTCGGAGACTTCGTCCGCGACGACCTTCTGAATTTTCTTGGTTTCGCTGTTTTCAATCGTCAAATCAAGGTGATACTTCACCATCAGCGTAGCGCCCTTGCCTTTCACGGAGCAGTTTACTATGGATGTCTTGACTTTAACTGTTTTCATGAACGCGATATAGACGAACAACTTCTTCTGTAGAGTTTTCAGGTCGCCCTTCACACCCTCTTTGCTGACGAAAATGAAATCCGGAGAGTAGGAAATTGCGGCGCTCTTGAGGTCTTTTTTCCCAAGCGCGACGTTTCGCTTCTCGTAAAGCCCGTTCATAGACTGCTTGGCGGCAACGGTTGTATCCGAATGCGCCGAGCCGAGGTGCAAGACTGAGAACAGAAATAGGGACAAAGCTAAAGAGAAGCTTTTATAAGTCATATTGAAAAACTCCTTTGAAATTGCAATTCGACGAAATTCAATTATACCTCTTTCCGCTTTCAAGCGAAGTCTCATGAAAAACGAGGCGCTCGGAAGCGATGCAATTTTCCAATACAATGGATTTAGCAGGAATTCAAGGTAATTTTAGAGAAAGAAACTTGGAATTCTATAAACGATGTTGCCGCCGCTCAAAACCTCTTCTGCTTCAATGAGCGTACGGGATCGCGAAATTTAAAAAGACTAGAACGCAGGTTCCACTCCTGTACATGGAAGTTAGCCAAATGCGACAATATGAAGAGATTTAAGAGAAGAATGTCGAGACCATTAAAAACCGGCTTGACCAACTTATGTAAAGTCGCCAAGAAACATAAAAGTTTTCATACTCTTATGCTTTTTTTGGCGTCTTTCGCTCTGCTCTCCTCCGCTTCCGAACTGGGCAAAACGCCGAAACTGGGCAGACAATCGGATGGATCCTATTTCGTCTCGACCGAGCAAAGGGTGGATGCTGGCGCGATCTCCTTTTCGGGGCGTCCTATCGACATGGCGATGCATCCTTCGGGAGAGTTCGCCGCTGTTCTCAATCACTCAAATACCTTTCTTGTATCGCGTGACGGCGTCCTCCCTAAATCCGGCATCTACACGCAGGGCGCAGGATACCGTGGAGTAGTCTGGTCCCCAGACGGTTCCAGACTATATGTCAGTTGTGCAAGGGGCGTCGTACAAGAACTGCTCTACCATAATGGACATTTGTCTACAGGACGTGAAATAGCTGTCAAAAACGACTCCTCAAAGCGAAATCCGCGGCCCGGAGGAATGACGATCACAAAAGACGGAGCGCGTCTTTTTGTAGCCGTTCTGGATAAAAACAGCATCGCTGAAGTCGATCTCGCGACA
>JAYVOT010000267.1:0-2131 GCA_043757795.1 Chthonomonadaceae bacterium
TGGAAAGCGAGAACAATATGGCTTGTGGGAATGCCCGCCGCTTCCAATTCAACTGCGATGCCATCTTCCGAGCCGTCGCGCTGAATCCATACTTTATCGCCAATCAGGTCTATGTGAAGCAAGTTTTGCTGAACGCGGCGGTAGCCCTGCCAGCCCACAGATGCGACAATGAATCGTCCGCGCTCACGGTCGAAGACAGCTTCGTTGGTGATGTCTTCGCCTGAATAGCGACGCTCCGCATAGGGCAACAGTGTCTGCTCTATGATTTTTTGATAATGTTCTCTGGTATCCATTGTTTGATCTCCTCGGTGGCGGCATCGAAAACGACTAGCCGCAAAGTATCGCTTTCCAACAGAATTTTACCGATTCCATTTTCGAAGAGCGAAACATAGATAGGAAGCCTGACGGCAAGCAACAGAATACGGTCAGCGTTGGCGGGGGAACGCATAAGAGCTTGTGCATACAGTACGAACTGCCCTGTCGCCTCTTTCAAATCTTGGACAGGTGATTTGCCGACGAAACTTTTGATTTCGACCGCGATCCGCTCATTGTCCCGTTCCGCCCCCAGTAAACGTTCCGCCCCGATGTCAATTAGTAGATCGGTATCCATCAAACGAAACGTCAGCGGGTCGTCCGTGATGGTCCAGCCGTCCTTTTTAAGGGAGCGAACGAATGGCTCATGAAAAATATCCTTTGCAGGCATGATTACGTTCACCCCTTTGCTACTAAAACAAGCGTTGTTTGCGCTTCTACCACTCGTTGCTATTATACCTTGCCGGCGAGCCTTAGGGGGAACCACATCCATAGGAGCGAAGCGCTCTTGAGGTTCTGTCGAAGGTTCGATTTTCGGGCGCAATCTTGACTGTTATGCATTCGTCGTCATTTTGCCCTTGTCGACGGCTTGCGCGTTCTTGCGAGCCTCGTCTTCATCATGCCGTTCATGACGTTCTTGAACGTAATCGCCGGAGCCGTTCTCAAATAGGTTGAGAAAACGCGCCGTTCCCAGCGGACCTAGTTCGCGTTCGAGCGCCGCGATGCCCTGGCGCCTGATCTCTTCCATAGTTTTCATTGGGATTTCCTCTCCATCACAAAATCAATCGGGTTGATGACACGAGTTCGAATTATCCTTGAATAACGGTTGGCTAGTCGCTCAAACCTGTCGTCAGTAGTCAGAAACACATCGCAACGCCCTTCTTCGGCGAAAGCAAGATGATAAGCATCTTCGAGATGAAACCCGATTTCTTCCAACGAAGTTGCTCGAAATCTCACGTTTTCAGATTCTACCACCTTTTCAGTTAATATTTTGGCTAGTAATGAGACAAGCATTCGTTTTTCCTGATTACGAATTTTCTCGATTTCTAACGAATGCATAGGGCTGAAGATACCAATCAAAGTCCCTTCCTCAATTTGGGACAGCGCTATCATAACGGCTTCGGCTTCTAAACGAATTCGATCTTGTTATCTGTCATCGAAAGGACGATTGAGACAACAGACATCAAGGTAAAGTCGCATTCCATACTTCAGTGTCCTATAGGGCGCATTGCTCAACTGCCATTCTTCTACGCCCTACTTTCTCCCTACGCAATCGTCGTCATTTCGCCCTTGTCGGCGGCTTGAGCGTTCTTGCGAGATTCCTCTTTGGCGCTCGCCATCTCCTCGACGGTCTTCGTGTGCAACCGAGCCATGCCCTCAAGCTCTCCTACGTTCTGACGCTGGTTCCATTCGCGACATGCGCTTCTAAACGAGCTTTTGCGGCGGGGATTGAGTCGGCATATTGGGGCAATCACTCCGCCTGCGCCACCAGCATCTCGTCGGTCAGCGGATCGTGGAGCATCGCCTGCTTTAGAAGCGTCACGTCTCCGTCAACTGCCGCCTCCATCGCCATGTTTTGAACGTTGATCGAGACGGAGCAGGTCGCGGCGCACGCCATCGGGAGATCGCCATAGACAGGGATATTGACGCCGTTTCGATCCACGTAGCCGGGAACTTCGATGATGCAACCCTGAGGAATGTTCGTGATGACGCCATCGTTGACCACATTGAAATGCCCCCGGTAGGTGCGTCCAGTCTCCAGCGCCTCGATGATGTAGGAGCCATGCTCTTCGGAGCGTTTGTCGGGCGTGAATTTCGG
>JAYVOT010000268.1:0-2128 GCA_043757795.1 Chthonomonadaceae bacterium
GGGCTTCAAAATCCTTAAGTTAACGCGTATGGGGGGTGGCGTAGAGTTGGGAATCGTTACATCGGGCAAGCTCTTTTCAAATTTGTTTCGGGCGTTTTCCACACCCGGACATTTCGACCTACGGAGTGCGTAACATGAGATCAAAATTTAGAGGACGAAGGATAGTAGGGAAAACAGTTTAATTATTATTCTTGATGTTTGTAAAAATAAATTACAAAATGTATTCTCAACCGTTCTAAATCTATGTTTTGGAACGATTATTGTTCCATTTTAAAAAAACGCCTTCATACAGTATTCCAAAGAAGGATTTTTGCTGAAATTCGAGAATAGTAAAGCATGTATCTAAATCGTCCGTTTCATTGGTTGCCAGCCTGCTTGATTTTTAAGGCCGACTGTGATATATTGTGAAGAGTCTGGTTCCCCCCGCTTTGTTTCATGTCCGTTTTCATGCAAACCTGTTTGCAGTTCGTCCTTTCACTGATGTTGTTCAAACCGCCCGAGTGGCGAGCTGACTGTGCGATGCCGCACGAAAGTTAATACTACTGCCGCCTCTCGCTGTCGTTTTAGAAGGATTGCGCTCATGTTTCGTTCCGAGAAGAGATTTAGGGTCTACGTCGATCTATTCAGAACTGGTTTTTCGCTGTGCGCCATGCTCTGTCTGCTGACAGGAGCAACGCATGTTTCCCGCGCAGAAGACAAGCCCGACCCTTTGAAAACTCTTCGAGAGAAGACCTACAAAGAGATCTTCGCCGCTCTGAAACCTGCTGACCTCCGCAAAACAGTAGACACGCTCTCTAGTTTTAAAGGCAGAATAGCCGGATACCCCGGCGACAGTATCGACGGAGCAAACTTTGTCGAATCGCAGTTCAAGTCCATCCTCCAAACCAATACGGTAGAGACAGACAACTTTGAAGTCACGATTCCTTACGATGCGAGCGTCGAGGACAAGCCTGGCGTAGTGGAAAAGGGAGCCTTTGCTCAACTCGAAGGCGTCGGGGCGCCGAAACTGCGCATCTATCCGCTCTGGCCGAACCTTGTGCGAACTCCTACGCTACCTGCGGACGGCTTGAACGCCCCGCTCATCTATGTCAAAGACGGTAAACTCTCCAACTTCAACGGAAAAGACATCGACGGATCTATCGTGATGGTGGATTTCAATTGCGCTGCAGAGTGGATGAATGCAACGCGGCTTGGGGCTAAGGCAGTCATCTTCATCGCTCCGAACACGACGATGAGGGGCGAGGCGGAAGCCAAGTTCATCTCAATCCCTATCGCAATCCCTCGTTTCTATATGACCCAAAAGGAAGCCGTCCCTCTTCTTGCAGCCTGTTCCATCGGTCGACCTAAAAAAGTCACGCTCAATTGCTCGATGCCCTGGGTTTCCCGCAATTGCAAAAACTTCACGGGGTGGATTCAGGGGACAGACCCCAAGATCAAAGATCAAATCATCGTCATTCAATCCTATTATGATGCGACTTCCGTGGTTCCGGCGCTTTCTCCGGGAGCCGATACCGCCTGCGGAATTGCCGCGATGTTCGATGTTATGCGCTACTTCAAGGCTCACCCGCCGGGACGAACGATGATGTTCGTTGCAACGAGCGGTCACTTCCAGGCGTTGCAGGGAATCCGCGAATACGTCGAAAAACACATCAGCGAATGGGAGCCTGCGGGTTGGTTTCAGAAGAAAACCAACGCGAAGGACATCTATCTCTGGGCGGGCTTGGATATGACCAGTCAATCCAGCTCAATTGGGATTTTCTATAAGGGCTGGTTTTACGATTTCAGAGAAGATATACAGGGCAAATTCAGCGACATAGCTCGCGTTTGTCGTGAAAACGCCGAAAAAATCGGCAACACGATGGGATTCAACTACAAGCGTTACTTCAACGACGGCGTGAATCCGGTCGACGGCAAAAACTGGCGCAACTATATTCCCGGTCAACCGGCTTTCGATTCTGAAGCCGTCACGATGGCGGGAGGGCGGGGAGTCACCTTCGCTACCACGGACGACAGTCGCGCTCTCATAGACACTCCTTTTGACAAATCAAATAAGGTCAACATTTCCAATCTGTCCCAACAGGTCAAACTGCTTGAATGCTTGCTCTGGCATATCGTGACGGATACGAAC
>JAYVOT010000269.1:0-2128 GCA_043757795.1 Chthonomonadaceae bacterium
CGTAGGACTGCCATTCCTGCGCCGGTTTGCAGGTGCATCTCTTGAAACATACTCCGCACCTTGAGTATCGTGTGCGAAGCACACACGGCGGAACGCCACTAAGACCGTGACTTTAGTCATGGGACTCTAGCCATGACGCTCTGTCGTTTGCGTAACATGATTTCATAATCGACAACCCTTAAGGAGAATTGAATGTTTGGCAAACCTGTAGAGAACGGAGCGGCTTCCAGCGTTCCTGCGCGCCCCCTCGCATCCGATGTCGCGAAAATTCAAGGCAAGGGACTTGTTCAACTGATCGTAACGGAACTTCGCCCCATGAACTTCTATCTTTTCGTCAATGACAAAGCGATTCAGAGCGTTGATGTGGAAAGCTTCAGCGTGGATATACAGGCGCCGATCGACGGCGGGACGCCGACAGTGCGCGCCGCGCTTTCCCGCTACTCGACCGATATCAATGGAAGCAAGGTCTTGCAACACAACGACCTCTTCCCTGCCACAGTCGAGATTGTCGCATTGGGAAGAAGAATCGCGATTTCTTGCCCCGTTTCAGACTCGCTAGACGGTCTGTACATCAGCCTCGGGCTGAAAGAAGATGGGACCGACAACGAAGTTACCGGACTGCAAGCGATCCGAGTTCTCCTGTCGGACTCGATACTGGATGCCAAATTGACCTGGAACGACGGGGAGTCTGAGAACCTGCTTCCTCAATAATCTACGATTGCGGACCGCTTGCGTGAGATCGCGGAGATTGCAATCTTCCGGAACTAAGAGGCTTTCCGAGCGTCTAAAGACATACGGCAGCGATGTCGGATATTATAAAAATAGAGGCTGTTTGGAGTTGCGAAGGGCGAACTGAAATGACAAAAAACAGAGGGGCGAACACACCGAAGCGCAGATTCTTTCGAGATTTTGTCGCGCTTTCATTCACTGCGATGTTTGCGGGGACGCTCTTCATCGCCCTGGCGATGCCTTCCTACTCTCAAACTGTAGCCTCAAGTTCCAAACCAGATGACAAACCGAAACAGATTCAAGTTCTGACTGAGGACAATGAGGTTCGCATTGGGCGCGAAAACGCGGAGGCAAACGACAAGCAAGTCAAACTTTTGACGGATGCAGCCATCGTTGAGAGAGTCAATAGAATCGGGAAAGAGATCGCGGCGGTCGCGAACAAAACTCCGATTATTGCGAAATGGGGCAGCGGGCAACTGAAGCCTTTCAACTACTCTTTCAAAGTTGTTGATGACAAGGACGTGAACGCCTATTCGCTTCCCGGCGGATTCATCTACGTCAATAAGGGACTCTTGGACTACGTTCGATCCGATGATGAATTAGCCGGAGTGTTGGCGCATGAAATTACGCACGCTTCGCATCATCATATGATGAAGCTAATGCACGAGCAGAAAAAGATTCAAAACATCTTGCTCCCTGCCGTTCTTGCAGCTGCAGTGCTGGCGAAGGGAAATATGAGCAACATTGGAGCGATACTTACGACTTCTCAACTCTATACGACTGCGAAACTCAACACCTATGGCATAGAGGCTGAAAAAGACGCTGATTACGGCGGATTGACTCTCTTGACTCACACGAAATATAGCCCTGTGGGACTCTACAGCGTCATGCTGAGACTTGCAGCTGATGAACGCAATCGCACTTTCGGCGACCTGGGAATATTTCGGACTCACCCGCCGGGGGACGAACGAGCGGAAGCGGCAAAAAAGCTTCTCGATGAATTTCATATCCCATTGGAATTGAGCAAGGTAGATCCGACTCAAAAGGTTTTAGTTACCTTGAATAAGGCTGCAGCAAAAGGCAGGGATATCGCTGAGTTGAAGATTCAAGGGATGACTCTCTGCAAGGTGGTTGCTGCCGAAGATCAGACGGCTGAAGAGCGCGGCTTGAAGATTGCAAAGCGGATCACGCCATTTTTCGACACTCAACTCCAACCGTTTGAAGTCAAGGTCAACACGGACAAGACAAAGGTGACAGTGCGCGGCGTGGTGGTTTTGACCTCGGAAGATGCTCTGTGGCAAGACAAAACTCTGACTGTCCTCGCGAATGAGATGTCTGGAACAATCAGCAAATTCGGCTTAAAAAGACAGTTGGATGAGGTTGGGAAGTAGCGGAATCA
>JAYVOT010000270.1:0-2127 GCA_043757795.1 Chthonomonadaceae bacterium
CCCGACGCCCTCCTTAGGACGGAGGCGCTCTATCCACTGAGCTACCAAGGCTCGACAAGCAACCCATACCGCGATTTGCATACGAACGCCCTCGCGAGGATTCGCGCAGGGCGTTTTTGATGCAATTCGATTTTAATACGCCCGAAGGGACTTGAACCCCCGGCCTATAGGTCCGCAACCTATCGCTCTATCCACTGAGCTACGGGCGCAAATACAACTCTTGATAGTAGGAAGTATACCATTGACTCGCTGTCCTGTCAAGGCAAAACTTGGAACTCCCTGCATTTTCGCATTGAGCGACTTGTAGTGATCGCTCGCCTAAATCCATCTCACTCAAAAACAACTGAAACAGAGCATAGGCGAGCGAATCAGGACGAAAAACTATTTTTTGCCGCCTTCAAGCCCTGTTTTGACTCCCGCCGGAGCTGCTTGGACGGAAGTGTCCATTACATTTCCGCCTTTTGGCGGCGCAGTAGATGCATCGCCGGCAGGCTTGGCAGTCTCAACAGGCGGAGTCATCGCCTCCTTGGTCGGTTGAGAATCGCAACCTAACAGGCAGGAACTTACTGCTGCAAGCGCTAAAGCGCATAAAACTGATTTGAGTTTTCTATTTGAAATTTGACTCATAGCTAGTATCCTTTCGTCGCTATCAGACGAATGTAGAGCGCAACGTTCCGATCAGAGTCAGAACGTTGCGCTCAGCGAGTGCGTTATGTCAGCGGAGCCGACTTACGGAACGGTTCCGATCGTGATGTTGTGGTCGCCCCAGAGATAAGCGTCCAGGTTGGTGACTTGAACTTTGTCCTCGGTCACGCCGGGACCGAAGTTGGTTCCCGCCCAGAGAGCGCTTGTTTTCTGGTACTTCGCATGTCCGTCAGTAAATCCGGCGTTCACGCCTTCCGCATGTCGGGGGCCAGCGAAGCCGATAAAGTCTGGTTTGGCTTTGGTTTTGTCAGCCCAGTTGTATCCGCCGTTAACGCCGTTGTACCAAACGCAGGTAAGAGGCGCAGGCAGAATCGCGGCGTATTGAGCCGGACCGTTGACATCCGCCCATCCTATGTCTTTATTGGCTCCCTGGTCTCTAGCAGAGTCGATGAAAGCAATGGTACCTGCAGGAACTCGGACGCTCGCATAGGAAACGCCTTTAGACTCCTGGCAATTATTCCAATCGCTAAGGCCTGAGTAGTTGTACCCGACGCTGGAGAGTCTCATCTGGTTTCCGTACCAGGAGTTAGGTCCGCCGCTGAATACTCCGGATGAGTCGCCCTGGCTGGGACAGTGGTAGATCGCCCATGATTTGGTGTAAGGATCCAAGAGTTTGGGCCACCAGGGATTGCGACGACGAGGAGAATCGGAAACCGAGGTTCCCACTTCCAGATCGAATGCGATAACCATGACTTCGTCATAGTCTTGCATATACATCTGCCAGGACGTACCAACCTGTCGGATGTTGCTCAAGCAGGAGATAGTTCTAGCCTTCTCGCGGGCCTGTGCGAAAACAGGGAAAAGAATGGCGGCAAGGATCGCGATAATTGCGATCACGACAAGCAGTTCGATAAGAGTAAAGCCTGGGCGTGCCCCTCTTGATTCAGTGGAAATCATCATCAAAGCCTCCGTACGATGTGATATGTGATTGCCTGATCGTTAAAACTTAAATGAATTTTTAACGCCAGAGTAGAGAAATACTTCATTGAATCTAAATCCATAGAATGGATGACTATAAATGCCTGGATTTTGGTTATGGTAGGAAGCTAACAATGGAAAACGAAAAGGAGAGTTTCAACAAATGAATTAACCCTATTTAAGGCAGATTTTAAAATTGAACCACTCCTTCGAAAGGCGTAATCTTGTAGAATACATATCGCAGAGACTATGGCCCCGGCATTGGGGGGCCGCCCTTTTTGGCGCTTTTTTCACCGGTAGCGTTCGCTCCGCCAGGGACAGCCGGCAGGGTTTTGCTTTCTTCTTGACCGCATCCGACTAATGAAATGAGGAATGTGCAGACGATGAAAAGGAAAAGAATGGAAACAGATCGTTTCATGCGTATTATCCTTGAAATTTGGAAAAAATAAAATACTTCCCAACCTGTAGGCAACAGGTTGGGAAGTATTTAGTATCAGTAAGTGG
>JAYVOT010000271.1:0-7773 GCA_043757795.1 Chthonomonadaceae bacterium
CTGGGAAAAAAAACGCTTGAAAGGCGATTGATCGAAAACCGGCTCCCTGCCGAGTTCGCTTCGCCCTTCACTGTTTCCGAGTTGCCGATAGCGGTCGGCGGTAGCGTCGGTTTGCTTTTGCTCTCTAGAATGTTGCCCTATGTTCTGATTCTCTCTGCGTTCAGCGGGTCGATTTACGCCGCTTTTGATCAAGTGGCGGGCGAAAAAGAACGTGGAACGCTTGAAACTCTTCTTGTGACACCCGTTTCCCGCAGGGACATCGTATTGGGGAAATTCGGCGCTGTCGTTTGCGTCTGCCTTGTGAGCAGTCTGATCTCCATTTTCGGACTGTGCATTCCGTTCGTAAGCGGATTGAAAGCCTACGCCTGGATTTCAAAAGGAGGTTTTCACCTCAACTCGATCTCTTTATTCGTCATTCTCATTTCTCTCTTCCCGATCTCAACGCTCTTCGCTGGAATACTGCTTGCGATTTCGACGTTTGTGAGGAACCAGAAAGAGGCTCAGTCCTACCTCGGCTGGCTTTTTCCTCTCATTCTCGTTCCCGCCATGCTTGCCCTCGTGCTAGGCTCGGACACCCCGTTGACCTATGCGTTAGTTCCTGTGCTTAATACCGCTCTTATCATCAGACAAGCGATATTGGGAAGTTTTGATATGGTCTTCATAGTCGTCGCGTTTGCTGCTTCGATGCTTTACGCATCACTGGCGCTCTGGTTCGCAACGAGACTATTCCAAAAAGAGAGCGTCTTAATCAAAACTTGATGTTGTGTCTTTTGTTGCGCATGCTGGTTTTGTAAAAAATCTCCTGCATTTTTAATGAATGCAGGAGATTTGCATGTCCATATCGAAATGTGCATTAAACCTTTTTTCAAAAAAGCGAACATCTACAAAAGGTTTACGAAAATATTTTGCGTTTTTGTCCCTTTAAGTTCTCTGATTCGTGAAACCGAACGTCCCATCTCTCGTATAAGGGTTAAGGGTTCGATTTAAAAAAATCGACTTCACACTTGTTTCAATTTGACTGATCGCGGAGGTCTCCTCTTCCCTATGAAATTTGAAATTCGCGTTCGCTTAGCATTTTTGCAAAAATTCTTAGCCCCGTTTACAGCGTCCTCAGCGCTTTTAATTGCGTTCTTTATGATTGCATTCAGCACGATTTCCGCGAAAGCGCAGTTGAATGTGGACGCAAGAGTCGGGTTCGGTCAAAACGCACCTAATGTCTCCCGCTATCGACCCGATACGTGGACTCCCGTGACGGTCTATTTGACTGGACAAGCATCGAGAGGCACAGGACAGCTAAATGTGACTGTGCATCAAGGACAACGAAACACTACCTACTCACGACGAATCTCTCTGAATGACGGACCTGTGAACGAGGCTTACAGCTTCGCTTTCGATTTTCCCGCTTCCAGTTACTCGTTTTCAATGGGCGGCATGAACTCTGGGTTTCCGGATATCATCGTGCAGCTTGTTGTCGACGGGCGAGAATTGGCGAAGCGTAAGTTTGCGATGCCTGTCTCACTGCCATCGGAAACCTTCAATCTGCTTGCACTGACTCGCGACGGAAGCGGAATGAATTTTCTCGTCAAGAAGAAGCTCGGATTAGTTCACAGAGGCGTTTCCGAAGGCTCTGTGGCTCAACGGTACGGCGGAATGATGCGTGGAAGCCAGCCTTCAAATCAAAACCCAAAACTCCAGATACCGCCCATTGAGCTGCTCTATACGGACCCCCACGCCCTGCCTGAGCTGACTCAGGGCTACAAAATGATGGATGCGATCGCGCTCGGAGATCAACCTCTTGACAATCTTAAAGAGGATCAGATCGAAGCCTTAAAAGGGTATGTCCGTGAGGGCGGCCTCTTAATCGTTTCAGGCGGCGGAGACCTTTCCCGATTGAAATCGCAGTTTTACAAAGACATGTTGCCGGTCGATCCAATTAGCGCGGTCAACGTGAAAAACTCGCCGGAACTCGCAGAGCTGCAAAAGAGATATGAACAGACCCTCTCTATTCCGTCTGGAACGGCGCTGACTGTAGGAACGCTCAAGCCTGATTCGGAGATCCTTTTAGGCTCGTCAAAAGGAGCCACAGGATATGGACTTATCGCTTCTCGACCTTACGGCAGCGGAGTAGTGATATTCACAGCTTTCGATTTTCTAGCGCCGGAGTTTCGAGGATGGAGCCAGGCGCCTTCACTGTGGAGAGATTTGCTTCACAGCGGCAACACTGCCGTTTCGCCGAGAAGCGTGCTTGCGCTGGCTAGCTCCAACAGAATGAACGGCAACGCTCTGGGTTTGGAGGACGCGCTTGCCGGCAAACAGGCTGCGAGCATTCCCCCCTTCGGATTGGTGGCGGGATTTCTCGGAGCCTACATTTTGCTTCTCGTGCCGGTCAGCTATTTAATACTAAAGAAACTCGACAAGAGGGAGTTCTCCTGGGTCACCTCTCCAATTCTCATCCTCGGTTTCACAATTGCTTCCTATTGCATCGCCCTCTCCATCAAAGGCGGCGCGCTGACGGTGAATCGCGCTGTCATCGTCGAAGGGTTGGCGAATTCCAGCCAATATGCAGGGGAGGGGCAGATGACCCTGTACTCTCCGCGACGCGCGGATTATACCATCGCTTTCGCGCCCCCCGGAGACCTTGCCAAGCCTTTTCGACTTCTTGTTCCAAGCGAAACCTATCCCCCGAATGAAGCGGCTGCTTCGGAACTCCATATCGAGCACGATCTGACTTCGACTATCCGGAATGCGAATATCGCACTTTGGGACAAGCGCAGTTTCGCCACGCCCATTTCCGCTGATCTCGGAGGTCCGGTACTGATTAAAACAGTTATGGAAAACGAGAACTCAGCCAGAATCGTAGTCACGAATCGAACCAGATTCGTTCTCAACGACTGCGCAGTCATCAATGCGGACAATCAAGTCGTGACCATTGGACAGCTGACTCCCGGACAGGTCTGGAAGTCGCCTGCTGCGATGAAGTGGACTTTCAAAGGAACCGGAACTTCCGTTCATGTCCCTCAAATCAGCTCAAACCGAGTGGTCGACAACACTAAGAAAACAGAGACTCCGCAGGAGTTGAGAACTCATATTCGGATGAGATTGACCGAAGCTCTCAACAACGCACCCAACCAATCCGGCGATAATTCCTATGGCGGAGTGGAGACTTCGTCCTTCGGACATGTCAGCAACGCTTTCGTCGGATGGATAGACAACAGCTCCGACCCTCTGTTGAAAGTTCAGGTCGACGGAAAATCAGCCGCGGGCGAAGAGGTCGCGATGCTCTACATTCATCTTCCTGCACCGCCGAACGCCTCATCAATTGTTCGCGGAGTCACAAACCCATTCCAAATGAGACCCGATTTGGACATTCAATCGGATTTGCCGACAAATCGCGGAACCGCGATTTGGACATTCAATCGGATTTGCCGACAAATCGCGGTTCCGCGATGCCGGGCGGGGCGAGCGGCGAATGATTTTGAAAGAGCAAGGGAGAGAATTATGATTTTGGAAAACCCTGTTCTTCATCGAGAACTGTTCATGCGTTTTCGTCTGCGTCAAATGCCCTTGCCTGTCAAAATCGGCATTGCGTTAGGAATATTGCTTACGCTGGGCACGATTTACTGGCAAATTTTCGTGAATCTATCCTTCACCACGGATCCCGGCATTGGGACTGCCGCGTGGTTCATCTGCATTGCAATTCAGTACGTAATACTTTGCCTTATAGCGCCAATCGTCACGGCAAATACGATCACTCAGGAAAAGGAACAGCAGACCTGGGAGATGCTCATTTTCACTCGGCTGGAACCGATGGAGATCATCTTCGGGAAACTGGCGGCAAGGCTGGCAGGTCCTTTTTTAATCATTTTGCTCTTCGCGCCCATCACTGTTTTTTGTTGGGCCCACGCCGCTGTCAATACGATCGAGACGAGCCTTCGTTCCACAATTCCCGATCTGATTCTCGCCTACGCCGTCATGATCTTGACGACGATTCTTTTCGCGACGGTAGGGATGTTCATGTCCTGGCATACGAAGCGTACTCTTTTCGCCGTGATGCTTTCCTACACTTTCAACATTATGGGTTTGCTGATTATTACTGCGATTATCACGGTGATGCTAGCCAGTCGATTCACGGACGGGGGTTTCTATCAACGTTGCCCGCTCATGTGGATCAATCCGGCTTTTCTGATGATCGAATCCATGACGAAATCCGATGGAGGAAACGGTCACCTATTCGTGATCTATGGGTTGATCTGCTATGTCATGATGATTCTGTTGATGCTCTGGAGGATGATTCTGGGTTTTCGCCGATTCGCGCATGACGAATAGGGGATTGATTTCTAGGAATTGCAGTTCAATGTTTTTTTACCTTCGCTCATCGCTTCCGTTTACAAAGAAGTCGCAAGGTGAAGTCAATAGATTTACGAAGAAGGAGAATCTCCCGCTATGCCTCCGATGGTCGAAATAATACATCTGCGTAAAGAGTACAAAGACTTGGTCGCTGTCAAGGACCTCTCGCTTGAACTTGAAAAGGGAGACATTTTCGGGTTTATAGGTCCGAACGGCGCCGGCAAGACGACCACCATCAAGATGCTTGCAACTCTGCTGATTCCCACTGCCGGAAGCGCAAAAGTGGACGGTATCGACTGCGTTCGAGAGCCGGAAAAAATTCGCTCGATCGTCGGATACATGCCGGACTTCTTCGGCGTGTACGACGACATCAAGGTCTGGGAATATCTCGATTTCTTCGCAGCCGCTTATCGCATTCCGCGAGATAAGCGCCCGCAGATCGTGGATGACGTTCTTGCATTAACCGACCTTACCATCAAAAAGGACTCCTATGTTGAATCGCTTTCCAGAGGAATGAAGCAACGCCTCTGTCTTGCTAAGACGCTAGTTCACGATCCCAAAGTAATGTTGCTGGACGAGCCTGCCTCCGGTCTGGACCCTCGCGCTCGAATCGAAATTCGAGAACTGCTTAAAGAGCTTCAGTCGATGGGCAAAACGATCATCGTCAGCTCCCACATTCTTCCGGAGATGGAGGAATTTTGCAACAAAGTCGGCATTATCGAACGAGGGGAATTGATCGTGGCGGGAGATGTCAACACTATCGCCCGAACCGTTCGCGGACAACACATGATCGAGATCGGGGTGGTGGGGGATGTGGAACGCGCTGAAGCCATTCTAATGGGAATGAGCGACCTTGTGCGAGAGGTGAAAATAACTAACGGAATGCGGCAACTTGAAGAGACTCCCTCTGAAGAGCAACGAACCAGGATCCTGCAACGCTCCGCGCACGGCACAAAGGGCGGCGTATTGCAGATCGGCTATATCGGAGCAGTTGACGAGGAATATAAAGTTCTAGCCGTTCTCGTGCAAGCTGGAATCAAGGTACGAGCTTTCCACACGCCTGAAACTGATCTTGAAGACGTGTTCCTTCGCGTGACGAAAGGTCAGGTGGCTTAGCGAATGTCTCTTCTAGCGAAAATTTTTCCGGAAAATCCCGTGTTGACGAAAGAGTTGCGAGTCCGAATGAGAGGGGCGCGCGCCTACTGGATTCTGCTCGGCTATCTTGCGTTTCTGGCAGTCGTACTTCTGTTCACCTACAGTACCTTCACAGGAGAGGTATTCGCGAACGGCGCGGGCGGCTCGAACTCCGGGCAGGTGGGCGTCACGCTCTACCGGACTCTGCTCGTCTGCCAGATATTCCTCGTGCTCTTCATTACCCCTGCTATCACGAGCGGCTCTATCACGATTGAAAAAGAGCAACAGACGATCGACTTGCTCACGATGACGCGCCTTTCTCGTTGGAGCGTCGTCACCGGAAAGATGCTCTCCGCAATCGCCTTCACTGCGCTTCTGTTGGTCTCTTCGCTTCCTCTTGTTTCGATCTGCTTCATGTTGGGCAGCATCGATCCGGCGATGGTTCTCAGCACCTATCTTGAAATGCTTTGCGGCAGTTTTCTCATTGGGGCGCTCGGCTTAATGTGGTCGAGTATCGCCAAAACGACGACGATTTCGGTGTTGCTCACGTACCTGACCATGTTGGCTTTCGTCACAGTCGTCGGTTTCCTTTATGGGAGTCAGGCTCTGATGACGACAATGGGAGGCGCAGTCATCGGGTCGAATATCGCCGGGGTGGCGTGGGCGGCGCTCGCAATCAATCTTTTCGGGCCGAATTTCATGGGCATCAACGGCCTCGAAGGCGAGGGTTTTATGGTGATGAGCCTGCTCATCGGGATGGTCGCTATCGTGATCGCAATGTCTCGATTGGAGACGTTTCCGGATCGGCGAGCTGGCCTATTGCGCATTCTAACTGCTGCAGTCGTGATTTTTCTAGTTCTTTCCATCAATATTTGGTGGCTGAATACGCTCTACACAGTGAATACGGGTCCGACAGTCAAGTCTCCTGCAATCGGAGTCTTACTGATACCTATCGGTTTGTTGATGCTTCTCATACCGGTCTTCGCGACAGGGGAGTTGCAACCTTATGAGGCGAGAAAGTTTTGGAAATACTACTTGAGCGGCTGGACTCCGAGAGGGTTGAATCGCGGCAAACTAGCTTCCGGTCTGCCGTTTTTGACCCTACTGGCTTTAGGATGCCTTGTTGCGTATGTCGTTCCTTTCATCTTCTTCAAACATTTTAACGATGTGAACCGCTCTGCGGTTTTGCCCGGCATGAGCACATCCTCCTCATCACCTGTCGTCAATCCGTTCGCGCCTCAAGCGCTCGCCTTCCCCGCAGTTGGCCGTGGTTTTAATGGAACGATGATGGTAAATGGGAGCACGGTGACCTACTCAAACGGCGTCGTAACGATGGTCAACGGCTTGCCTTATTCAGTTCCCGTCACTCCTGCTAAAGTCCCAAAGGTGGTAAAAAAATCCGGAATTGCCGCGATAACAGGCGATTTTCCACAGGTTGCGCTTGTGCTTCTTACTTTCGTCATCGGCTTTGCGCTTTTTTGCCAACTTCTCTCCGTGATGTTTCGAAATCGTTGGATCGCCTTCGTACTTTCCTCTTTAACGTTGCTTTTAATTTTGATCCTTCCAATCTTGAATGTCGCTGCGGCAGGCGGGGATACTCCCTTTTTCACTTTTTACGTCGTCATTTTAGATCCTTTCGTCGCTCTCTTTCTTATGGCGGACCCTGCAACGCTTGCAACCAAAGACAACCCCCTGAGAGTTTTCGATCTGCCCTTCTGGTTCTACTCTTCCGTAGGGTGGAGCGCCATTGGCCTCATCTCATTTTTGCTGATGGCGCCCTTCGTTCGTGCGGAGTCGAAGCGGAACAAACCGATTCCTTATGAGGAGTTGGTGGCGGAGGCGTGACGGGTTGGGACTATTCTGAACTCTGTTCTTTTAAACTCTCATCCTCTTATCTGACTCATATTACGCAAACGATAGACTAGAGTCCCATGACTAAAGTCACGGTCTGGGTGGCGTTTCGCACGAGAGTCCCATGACTAAAGTCACGGTCTAGGTGGCGTTCCGCACGAGAGTCCCATGACTAAAGTCACGGTCTAGGTGGCGTTCCGCCGTGTGTGCTTCGCACACGAGACTCAGGGTCCGGACTATGCTCGACAAGCAACGGCCCGTGCGAACGGGCACAGGAATGAAAGTCCTACGGTCGGGCCAGTCCGCCTCATGTCCGAAGGATATACGGCGCGAAGCGCCACATAGACCGGGAATTTAGGGGCTGTGAAAGTATTCGATAGAAAATCTGTTCCGAAAAACTCACCCTTCCAGGATGCCCGGAGAACCGCCTCTGGACACAAA
>JAYVOT010000272.1:0-7759 GCA_043757795.1 Chthonomonadaceae bacterium
TGGAAGTACCTGGATTTCCGGCGGCGATAGCCAGTTTAAAGCGTGACTAAACCTCTTTTTGCACCCTGAGTGACGGCTTCCGTTCGGCTGGAGACGTTCAGTTTTGATAAAATGGATGCGACATGGAACTTCGCAGTAGACAGGCTGATATGGAGTAGGTTTGCGATATTTTTGTTTGGAAGGCCCCGCGCTACCAGTTGCAGCACTTCCATTTCCCGTGCAGTTAAGCCTGAATCTTGCACTTCATCGCTACGAGCGGGGACGTTTTCAACAGGAGAGAGATCCTTTAGGACGCCTGCATGGAAGGGACTCAAAATGACGAGATTTGCGCTTGCCGCAATGACAGCTCCGGCAAGCTCTTCGCTCTCAGCGGACTTATCGAGAGCCGCCCAACCGCGTAGACCGCTTATTGCGAGTTGGCTCAAGTGTGCGCTCTCTTCGCTGAGGAGTACAAGCGAGCAGTGATGCGATTTCGCTTCTTCAAGAAGCGCATCCGAATCCCAGAGCGAATCATCCAGCACGATGACATCCGGAGAGGTTGACGCCAGAAGCGATCCTATCTCTTCTATGCTCCTAGCTTCCCCGATAATTTCAAACTCAGTACACTCGGAGAGCATCGCGCGAAGTCCGGTTCGAGTGGATGCATAGGCGGCAGCTATGAGTGTCGTTGTCAAGGGCTTCGTTTCACCCCTCCGCTCCTAGAGTTAGCGAGACGGATTTCAACGTTCCTCCGCTTGCGACTTTCAAATTGATCGTTGCGCCTGCAACGAGCTTTCGAAGGTGATGTCGGAGCGCTTCGACAGAGTCAAGTTGAAGACCATCCAGACTCAAGAGAACATCCCCAATGAACAAGCCTGCTTTGTGCGCCGGACTGTTCGGCTCAACTTGCATTACAAGCAGGCCGGTCTCCTGCTCTCCCGCTCCTGCTAGAGCCTGATAGACCTCAGGGAGAGCGATTTGTTGCGTTCGAATTCCCAGATATCCCCGTTTCGTACTGCCTGATTTCAAGATGGACTCGACGACATTCGCAACTACGGGAGTTCCAAGCGCGATTCCTTTTCCTCTTCCAAAAGCAAGATTGATTAGCCCGACCATCACGCCGTCCATGTTGACGAGGGGCGCTCCGGAGAAGCCGGGATGCAAGTCCGCATCCGTTGAGAGCAAGTACTCCGGTCGTCCCGCACGTTCCGTTTCAGTACGCGATGAGACGATGCCCAATGTGGTCTGAAGTCCCGAACGTCCCGGTTGCGCCATCGCTAGAACGAGGTTTCCAACTTTGACAGAGTCGCTTGAAAGGATGGGAGTTCCTGAAAAGCCTTCCTCCTGAACTTTCAAAATAGCCAGATCCGTGTCATGATCCCTTCCGAGGAGAGTGACTTCGTGCATCCTTCCATCGTGCGTCTGCACAGCAAGATTCTCCTCGCGCTCTACTCCGTGCGAAGTCGTTACGATGAGTCCCTCCAAGCTCCAAAGAATTCCTGTCGCCGTCAATCTGCTG
Organism: Chthonomonadaceae bacterium; assembly: GCA_043757795.1. Lineage (GTDB taxonomy): Bacteria > Armatimonadota > Chthonomonadetes > Chthonomonadales > Chthonomonadaceae > JAYVOT01. Next base: position 1,499 of record JAYVOT010000272.1, read on the forward strand.
CCGTCGTCCACTCGAACGACGGACGACGCGACCCTCTCCGCGATCTCAGCTAAATCGGATGAAAATCGACTCAAGCCGCTTGCCTCATGAATTTGGGACATCTTTTTATCTCCTTCAAAATGACTATCAGTTGAGACTATAGTACTCCAACGGCGAACAGCGAGACATCAGCACGAAGAACAGGAGCGCACTATTCTTAATGACAGTCGAGAGAGCGTCACGAGGATGTCATTGTCCTTTCTGTAAAGTCAAAAGCGCTTCAATTCGAGCTTCAAGGATGACAGTCAGACGCTCGGAATTTCCCAGGAAGTCTCCCATGCGAAACTTCACGTTCGGGTGTTTCACCTGCCCCTCCTCCAGCAACGTAGGGAGGTCGTCTGCGACGTGGGCGCCAGTATGCAGGAAGTAGGGAACAGCGATAATTTCGTCCGCGCCGGAGGAAACGCAGACGTCAATGGCGTCCGGGATATTCGGCTCGTTGCACTCCATGAAACCGACTTCAACTGCGCGAAACAGTTTGCGGGCTTTAATCAGTTCGACGGTTTTGAACATCTCTGCATTTGCGATTGGGCGAGGACTTCCGTGTACCATCACTATCAGCGCGCATTTGTGCGCATCTGAAATTCGATTGACAAGCGAAGGACTTGATTCGATTCTTTGGTCGCTTTCAAAGTCGAATTTTCGAACCCCCGGTTTCTTCGGACAAGACGTCGTTTCGTAGAGCGGGCAGGTCGTGCTTGGTCGGCAGAACTTAGCGGCGTTCGCAAGTTCCCGGCGCCAGAATCGCGAATCTTGGGCGGAAAGTGCGCTCTCAATCAGCGCATCAGCCAATCTTTCGTCGAATCCCAGAGCTTCTGCGATCACAAAGGGGAGTTCAGGGAACGCCTCCTGTGCCGCTTTCACCGCCTTTGGGAGGTCTACTTTCACGAAATAACCCGGGACCAGGAAGTAGGGAGTAACGACGATTCGGTCGGCGCCTGCTGCGACGCATTTCGTAACCGTTTCAATAAAAAGCGGTTCCGTGTAATTCAGATAGCCGACTTCTACAATAGGAGCTATCTTGCGCGCCCTGAGACGATCGGCATGTTTGCGAAGGGCTTCCCCGGCGCCGCAGAGGAGCGATCCATGAGAGAAAAGTATGACTGCGTTCATGTTTGTTAGTGACTCCGTAAAAATATTGAGGCATTGAGCTCAAATCTGCGTCCGAGGTTGAGAAATCCATTCTTGCGGGTTGAGGAGATTTCACGCCAAATTATTGCATAACTGCGTCTCGGCGCAGAGAGAGTTTGAGCGTAGGAAGTTTAGGGCGCCAACCAAAGTCTGCTACACCCTACAAGACTTTTCAACCAGCAAAATGGAGGGGCGTACTTCAATCCGTCCGTACCTGTGATCTTTTACACGAGAGCTTCGAGCTTCAACCCGCTCTCCCTCTCTACTTGAGCGTGCAAGCTTCCTCCCGCGCTGTCCATTGTCACGACGGCGATGAAATCTTTTGCATTCAGATGCCACATCGCCTCCGGCACGCCGAACTCATCCAGGAAATCAACTCCTGTCACTTCGGAGATCTTGCCTGCGTAGAACTGCGCCGCGCCGCCAATCGCGTTCAAATAGACAGCTCCTGACTCTTGAAGTCCTCTGGAAGTTTTTGCGCCCATTCCGCCTTTGCCCATGACGACTCGTATGCCGAATTTTTTGATAATGTCCGCCTGATACGGCTCTTCTCGAATGCTGGTAGTCGGTCCCGCCGCTTTGATGACCCACTTTCCGTTTTCATCTTTGAGCATAACCGGTCCGCAATGATAGATGACGCCGCCTTCCAAGTCGACAGGAGAGTCGTGATCGAGAAGGTATTTGTGCAGCTCGTCTCTCCCCGTATAAATAGCCCCGTTGAGCACGACGACATCTCCCACTCTCAACTCTCTCACGTCTGATTCCGATATTGGCGTCGTGAGAGAGAACTGTTTGCCCGTCGTAGGAATGCCTTCGGACTGCGCCAATTTCTCAGGATTTTCATCCCGGTGCAACCAGCGTTTGATCTCGCCCGTTTGCGCGTCGAGCCGAACCCCCAACCGCCGAAACGCCCAACAACTGTATGCGACCGACACGAAGAAGGAGGCGGGCAAGCGGTTCAAAGCCCCGATTTTGCAACCGAGCAAAGTGACTCCGCCGCCAAAACCCATCGTACCAATTCCTAAAGAGTCGGCGTTCGCCATCACCCTGTCTTCCAATGCAGCAAGCGTCGGGTCTGAATTCGTGTCATCCGTTTCACGGAAAAGTTGAGCTTTGGCTTCGCCGTAACCGCTTGTTCTGTCTCCCCCAATGCCGACTCCCAAAAACCCTGCGCTGCAACCCTGCCCTTGCGCCTGCCAAATGGAGTGCAGGATGCACTTATAAATGCCTTCAATGTCGCGCCCCGCCTTCCCGACATGTTCTAAATCAGCAGGCAATGAGTATTGAATGTTCTTGTTTTCGCATCCTCCGCCCTTCAGAAGCAGTCGAATTTCGATCTCGTCCTTTTCCCATTGATGAAAGTGGATCACAGGAGTGCCTGGCCCTAAATTCAGCCCGGAGTTCTTGCCTGTCACGCTATCTACGGAGTTCGGGCGCAGTTTTCCGCGTCTCGTCGCCTCCTCCGTCATCGCGAAAATGGCTTTCTCTATGACGAGTTGATTCGTCCCGACGGGAGTATGTATCTCAAAAGTCGGCATTCCGGTGTCCTGGCAAATGGGAGAGACGTTCTCTTTCGCCATATCGACATTGAGGCTGATGATGTGCAACGCCTGACTCGCCTGAGTTCCCTTTTTCTCACCAATATTCGCTTTCTTCAGCGAACGTCGGACGTCGGCAGGAAGATTCGTGGCTGTCTCGGTAATGAGTTGCAAAAGACTGTCTGAAAGTTGATCCATTGGGTTTCCTAAGTATCTATTGAAGGTAACTACTCACCTCACCCTCCGGCCCCCTCTCCCGGACGTTCGTTCCTCACTGGGAGAGGGAGGAGATTCTGGGTAAAAATTTGCACTTAAGACTCGCCCTCTCCGCCCCGGAGAGGGGGTTGGGGGGTGAGGTGAGTAGTTACTATTGAAGGTTAATCGTATGAGGCTAAAGTTCGATTTCCCTTCCGGATTTTGCGGACTCATAACACGCGAGAACGAATTTCACGTTTTCTCTGCCGTCCTCCGGCGTCGCATAGAGGATTGCTTCCTCTCGTATCGCATCGACAAAATGTTCGATGGCGTTTCGGTATCCGCTTCGCCAACTGTGCTCAGAGGGGAAAAATTCAGCGGGAGCGTTTTTTCTGCAAAGCTCTAGACCGGTCTCTTTTCCGGGAACGTCGATGCTGATGCAGGCTTCGCTGCCATACGCTGAAACTAGCGGCGCGGCGCCCCGTCCGCACGAAGCATGTCCGGTGAAGAGTTGGCCTAAAAAGCCCTGTCGGAATTTTATGTTGACTATTGCAAGGTCCTCCTTAGGACCTAACTCAGGTCGGGAAAAAGAGGTCATCGCTTGAACCGATTCCGCTTTTCCTCCAAGATGAAGTAGAACGTCCACAAGGTGAATGCCTCCGTCCATCAACTGCCCGCCGCCGGAAAGTTCCGCGCTTCCGCGCCATCCGGTGTTCTTCTCCGCAGGTTGCCAGTAGGCGAAGGTCCCTTGAATTCCCAGAATCTTCCCAAGAGTTCCCTCACGAATCATTTTTGCGGCGAGCGTCATCGAAGACGCCATCCTCATGGGTTCAAGCGGCATTAGAACGACCTGATTGTCCTTAGCCGCCTTAATCATTCGGTCGCACTCTTCAACGTTTCTGCCAAGCGGCTTCTCGCAGAGGACGTGCTTCTTGGACTTCGCCGCTTCAATCGCGACTGTTTCGTGAAGATGATGCGGAAGGCTAAGATCGACTGCGTCAATAGTCGGATCTTCCAACGCCTCTCTATAATCACTTACGATTCCGGCGTCAGGATGGTTGTATTTTTCCTTCGCGGTTTTCGCAGTTTCGAGATTCGGGTCGCAAAAGACCGTTATCTCCGCCTTTGCGCGTATTCGTTCAAAAGCGGAGATGTGATCGCCTGCGATCCCCCCGCACCCGATAATCGCAACTTTTAGAGGTCTTTGCATTAAGTCAGTCACCTTTGCGCCAATTTCAATTACTACTGTTTGATAACAAGAAACGCTTAATTACTCACCTCACCCCCCTGCCCCCTCTCCCGGACGTTCGTTCCTCACTGGGAGAGGGGGAGATCCCGAGTAAAACTTGTACTTAAGACTCCCCCTCTCCGCCCCGGAGTGGGGGTTGGAGGTGAGGTAAGTAGTTACGAAACGCTTAATTATTTTTTGATAACGATAACGTGCTCATCGGCAATATCCGATTTAAAATGAACGGAAATGTCGCGCACTACCGCTTTATCCCAAATTTACGTTGACAACTATACAAATTATACTCGAAATGCGAGCTTACATTATCCGTCATACGGCAACTTGCAGGCATCAACTTGGCGATAGAGCGCAGAGCGGGGGGAACTCCTGTAGTTGAGAGAATCGTAATATAAGTGCAACCTTTTAAGTTGTTTTCGGAAAGGCGAATAAATGAATTCCAACAGCCGTTTTGCGGTGGCGATTCATGTCTTAACGGTTCTAGCCGATAGATCGAATGAAAGAATTACCTCAGAGTACATCGCATCCAGCGTCTGTACAAACCCTGTAGTGATCCGAAGAGCGTTGGGGGAGTTGCGTCGTGCGGGATTAGTGGATTCGCTTTCAGGAAATCGAGGCGGCTGGAGGCTTTTGAAATCCGCCCAACAGATTACTCTCTTTGAGGTCTACTGCGCAGTACGAGAGGGGCTTCCTTTCGGACTTGCCGCAAACGAACCAAATCCGCGATGCGTAATCGGAGCGCAAATCACCGAGCAGGTGACAGAGATATTTCAAGAAGCTGAGTCTCAGATGGAAGATTATTTTCAGTCGGTTTCAATCGGCGACATTCTGAGCCGGATGAAATTGAATTCTTGCATTTAGGCAACGCCCAATAATTAACGCATTGAAATCCGAGCAGATTTGATCTCTAAGCAACCTTGAAATCAGTGCAATAATTGTTAGGCGACTCCTAAGTTCGGCGCTCCGATCAAACTCCCTCTACTCTAAGCTAAGATCCTGTTGTAGACGCCTCCCCCAATTCCAAGGGGATATTTCAACCTTAATTTCGATGTTGCATGCCGCCAATTTTGGGGTGTTTTCGCGACCGCGTCCACGCCGCTCCTAATTTTGGGAGGTGGAGAGTTGCGTAGTGCGCTTTGAACGTTTGATATCATTCTTCCCCTGTACCGCCTGTCGTCTTTCTCAAGAGCCGGATTTGGAACGAATTTCGCCTAATCAAGCATCTCCACTCGATATGCCAACGAACGCAGTCCCTCATTAATTCGGGTGATGTGATCTTGATCGCGAACTTCCAACAATAGTTCCACTCCAGTCTGTCCCAGAGGAACCGACGGACTGATGCGATTGTGATTTACCGTGATGATGTTGCCTTTGAACTCCGCGATGCGATCCAATAAAGCGGCGAGACCGCCGGGCTTATCCGGCACGGAACTGAAGAAGTGCATGTATCGTTTCGCGTTGATCATTTCGCGTTCTATCAAGTCCGCCAAAAATTTCACGTCCACATTCCCCCCGGAGACTGTCACTACCGTTTTGCCTGTGACTTTGACTTTGCCCGAGAGAAGGGCTGCGACTCCCACCGCCCCTGCCGGCTCGACCACCATTTTCGCGCGTTCCAGCATCATCAGCATCGCTTTTGCGATGTCGCTATCTTCCACAACCGCCATCTCGTCTGCAAACTCCTGAATATAACGGAAAGTCCGTTCGCTTGGCGATTTGATTGCAACCCCGTCTGCGATGGTGTTCGTCTCTCCTCTTGGCACAAGGCGACCCGCCTTCCAAGATTCGACAGCCGAAGGCGCCCCTGCTGCTTGAATTCCAATAATCTTCGCCTTTGGAGCTAGTCTGCGAATGACGCTTGCGACTCCGCTGAAGAGTCCGCCGCCTCCCACGCATATCAGTATCGTTTCAATATCCGAAGCATCCTCAAAAATCTCAAGTCCTAGCGTTCCCTGACCTGTAATGATGCCGTCGTCGTCATAGGCTGAAATAAAGACGCAGCCATTTTTTGCTGCGAACTCCTTCGCTGCCGAAACGGCCTCATCGAAATTTTTGCCTTCAAGAACAACCTCTGCGCCATACTTTCGCGTCGCTTGAATTTTCGCGATACTC
>JAYVOT010000273.1:0-7757 GCA_043757795.1 Chthonomonadaceae bacterium
CCCCAAAGTTGGGGGCGGCGTGGAGCGCCGGGGGCGCAATTTAAGTGAGACTCCCAATTGGCGGGGCTTCAAAATCCTTAAGTTAACGCATATGTCCCCTCCGACCCCCTTCTCCCGCGCTGCGGGAGAAGGGGGAGCAAGAGAGATGCCGAATCGTGACATCGGGCAGATTCGCTTTGCAAATGCGCCTACGGCGTAAGCGCTTTTGGACAATGCTACGCCCGACCTTAAAACTTGACGTCACGAGTCAGTTTTTCGTTGTTCTAAAATCTAGTTCAGATAGATGAATTCGTTTGATGAGAGCAGGATATGACAGAGCGAATTCCATGCTTTAATCGTTCTTGCGCGGGCGTCCGGTTCGCTCTTCAATCTCTCTTCGTAGGCGATTAGGTAGGCGGATGCTCGCGCCTGCTCCGTTGGATTCGCGGGTCTCCCGAAAGCCCGGAGGCACGCCTGGTTGTATCGTTGAGCGTCCGTAAGGCTTTTTTGCATCAACAATGACTCCGCGAAGCCCTTTGCCTGATCCTCCACAAACGGCGAATTCATGACGAACAACGCCTGCGGCGCAACCGTCGTCGTAGCGCGTTTCGCGTTTACCATCGAGGGGTCGCCCACATCGAAAGCCAGGAACATGTCGAACATTGCATTTCGTATCAAGGGCAAGTAGAGCGCGCGGCGGGGCGAGTCGTACTGCCCGGCGTTGCCGGACTGATCGTTCGTCACATAGTCGTGATTTTTAGTAGTCATCACGGAGCCGCCAATAGTAAGGTCAAGTTTGCCGCTCATCGCCAAAAGCGAGTCTCGGAATGGCTCCGCTTCGAGTCTTCTCCGCGGATACTTCCACAAAAGCGAGTTGTCGGTGTCGTTTTTAGAGGCGATAGCAGCCGTTTTCGCGTCCGGCATCGTTCCCTGTTTATAAGCGTTCGATAGCAGAATCAGCCTATGGAGTTTCTTGAAAGACCAGGCGCACGCCTCTGCACTCGGCGCTTTTTTACCAACCGCACCTTCCGAGAAGGTGGCAGCGAGCCAATCAAACAACTCTGGATGCGTGGGAAACTGTCCCAACAGCCCGTAGTTATCGGGAGTTTTTACGAGACCTGAGCCAAAGTGTCCCTGCCAGATTCGGTTCACTGCCACACGGGCTGTCAGGGGATTTTCCGGTCGTGCAAGCCACTCTGCGAGTTCCAATCGTCCGCTTGATTTATTGTCTATGACAATCGAGTCACCGCCAAGAACAGTGAGGAAATGACGTGAAACTTCGTCGCCAAGCGTCTGAGTGTCGCCACGAATATGGACTTTGCAGTTCTCAATTTGCCCTTCTTCCACCGCCATCGCCATCTGAGGAGTGATCGGGTTCATCTTTCGGTCATCAAACTCTTTTTGCAGTTTCGCGATCACTCTTCGATCATTGTCGGAGTAGGCTTCTTCCGGCTTTTCAGGCAGAGTTAAATTTTTGGCGAAACTCTCTGCCTCAGACTTGAGAGCTTCTGCGCTGAGTTTCAAAGGATCGGACTTCAGTTGAGAAGCCAATTTCGCAGAGTGTTTGAGAAGAACGCCGTTCAGTCCATACTGTTTCGCGATCTGTTCCAGCGTTCGTGAGGGTTTGTCATTTGCGGAGGGCAGGGCGGGCGTCACAGCGAGTTTGTCGAAGTGAGGAATGAAGACGTTGTTCTCGATCTTAAGGACATTTTTGCCCGCTTTGAAAGCGAATGTCCCTTGTTTGTCCCACTTCTGATTTAGTGCGAAAAAACCGCCCGTAATCAAATTAGTCGCGTCTGAACGCATTGCTACGCCGTTGAGAGAGAGCTTGCATGGGCGCGACTCGCCGGAAGCGTATCTGAAATCGACTTGATAGTCGCCTGCAGTCGGAACGTTGATTTCCCACTCGATGCTATCGCCGCCGCCCACATTGTAGAGAACGCCGATTCCCTTTCCGTAGTTTTCAGTATCGATCGCAATCCCGCTGCTGCGTACGAATTTCTCAGCTTCGATAATCTGAGTATGGAGAGACGAAAGGTCAATATTGAGTTCCGCCACAGGTCCAGAAGCGGGTTGCCGGGACAATTCATACCCGGCGAGCAAGTACTTGCCGGAATCCGCGCGATAATTTGCGAGTAGCTTCGTGTTGGCGGTATTGCGCTTTTGGTTCAGCGTCGTTTCAAGTTCTTTCAGTTTGGCTTCGCTTGCAATCCTATCGGTTTCGGACTGCATCGAACTGAGTTTGCGCTCATTCCACATCGCGACTGTGTTAAGAGACGACATACTCTTGGTGCTTCTGAATATGCCTGCGAGCGCATAGTAGTCTTTGGTGGGGATAGGGTCGAATTTATGGTTGTGGCATCGCGCGCACGCAACCGTCAAACCGAGGAACGCTTTGCTAGTCACCTCGATCTGTTCGTCTACGATGTCCATCACCATTTTTTGCTTATCAGGCTCAGCCAACACTTTTGGGCCAAGCGTCAAAAATCCGGTCGCCGTGATTCGTTCGTTATTGAGAGCGGAATCCGTCGAGTGCATAAGGTCGCCTGCGAGTTGCTCTCTAATGAAATCCGTGTAAGGTTTGTCTTGATTGAAAGCGCGGACAACGTAATCTCTATACCTAAATGCATTGGCAAACGCGACGTTTTCATCCAGTCCGTTTGAGTCGGCGTAGCGAACCAGGTCAAGCCAGTGTCGCCCCCAGACTTCGCCGTAATGAGGACTTGCCAGCAACCGATCCACAACTTTCGCCCATGCGTTAGCGCTTTTGTCGTTTACGAACGTCTCCGTCTCTTCCGGCGTCGGCGGAAGTCCTATGAGATCGAAGGTAACGCGCCGAATGAGCGAACGCCTGTCAGCAGTGGCGGAAGGCTTCATTCCCTTCTCTTCCAGCTTTGCCAGCACAAACCTGTCGATTGGAGTGACGCACCAGGCTAAATTTTTGACTTTAGGAAGCGCCGATTTTCTCACAGGTTTAAAGGACCAAAAATTACGTTGGGCGTCGGAAATTTTGTACACGACGTTTTGCGGAGTAGAACTTGGTTTGTCCGGCGTCCAGGGGGCGCCTATCTTCACCCACTGCGTCAAAGCTGCTATCTCAAGGGCGGATAGTTTCCCGGCAGGGGGCATTTTTATCTTTCCGTCGTAGTGAGTGACTTGCACGAGCGAGCTTTTTTCCGAATCGCCGGGAATGAGAACCGGTCCGTGTGCGTTGCCTTTCAACATAGCGGCGCGTGAGTCAATTCGTAGATCGGCACTCTGTTGCGCAGGTCCATGACAAGAGTAACACTTGGCAGAGAGAAGCGGGCGTATCTTGCTCTCAAAAAACGCAGCCTGTTCAGGGGGCGGAGTTGGAAGGGCGGGAGGCTCCGCCAGGACGCTGATACCTGCTCCAAAAATTAGAAGGGAGAACGCTCCTATGGCGATTTTCCCGTGGGCTGAAGGTTGTTGCCGCATCTGTTCTCTTTCATTGCGCAAATAGTGAGTCGTATGGGATTGCTGGAAGTATTATAGCAATTTCTTATGTTATTTGACGCCGACGGCAGAGCGAAGTTGCATAGAATCGACAGTTTGAAGTCTGTTAGCAGATATTGTCTCGTCTCGCATTTGATTCTGCAGAAAATTTACTGAAGGAGTTGAGTTTGAGAAGGAGATTTCAATTCCGAGAAGTAACCTAGGCGAACAGGCGATCATTCAGGAATACTATTCGCTGATCTTTGCATTGCCTCAAATATGAAAAATTTGAAATATGCAGTTATTATGACAGGGAGACATTCAATGGCGTTTTGCGAACTCAAATATTTTAGTCCTGCCTTGCAGAAGCACACGGCGGCTAACATTCTCCTACCTCAGGGGAAATTCAAACCTCCTTATTGCGTGTTCTATCTCTTGCACGGACTGTCTGACGATCACACTCGGTGGATGAGACAGACAAGCATTGAGAGATATGTCGATAACTTGCCGCTGATCGTGGTGATGCCGGACGGGGAGCGAAACTGGTATTGCGATGCGATTGAAGGTCCTGCTTTCGAGACTGCGCTCATCCATGACCTGGTTGGATATGTGGATCAAATGTTCCCAACAAAGGCAGTACGATCCGGGCGTTGCATAGGTGGACTTTCAATGGGCGGCTACGGGTCAATGAAATTGGCGCTGAAGTTCCCGGAGATGTTTTGCTCCGCCACAAGCCATTCAGGCGCAATCGGATTTGCAACCCGTCAATTCCACCCAAAGCCGGACAACAAATTCGACATTGAGATGGCTCGAATCATGGGAGTCAACCCGATCGGCGGCGCAAACGATTGCTATGCGTTGGCGGAGAAGGTTGCGAAGTTGGAGGAAGGCAAGCGACCTGCGCTGAGGATTGATTGCGGGACGGAAGACTTTCTTTTGGAAGACAACCGGAAGTTCAAGGCGCATCTGGAAAAAATCGGCTATAAGCACGAGTATCAGGAGTTCCCCGGAATCCATGAGTGGAAATATTGGGACGCACATGTGCAAGAGGCGATTCAATTTCACCTGAAACACCTTGATATGCCGAAATAGCGAAAGGCTACCGCCGGGAATCGCCCGCTCCCGGCGGATTATAACGACGTTCAAATCATAACTTATGTTACGCAACTAACAAGTCCGTGTGTTGAGAACACCCGGCAAATGAAAGGGCGTTCTCCAGACGTGAGAAATGCTGAAGGCGTCATTATTCACTGCATCGTTGCGAATCGTCACGACGGGCAGAGCTTTTTCGCTCTAGCGCCTTCGGCGGGAAGCCCTTCGGGCGATAATACAACCCGCAACGTTGGGAATCGTCACATCGGGCAGAGCCGCTTCTTAAATTTGTGCAGGGTGTTTTCATTTCAACACCCGGCTAAGCGCAGGGCGCATCCAAACCCCGACCGCCCAAACCCTGAATCTCACGAACCGTGTGTTTTCAACACCCGGACATTTCGTCCTACGGAGTGCGTAACATGAGCTTCTTCTCAATTCATCTAAGACTTCCTCCGGAAACATCTTGACTTTGCCTGCTACAGTAGTGGGCAATGGACTGAATTTGAAGCGTTACTGCGACAACAAACTTCGTCTCATACCCTCCGATTTTCCTTTTTTTCTAGAGACTGCGCGTCTGTTTGAAGCATGTCCTTTTCCTCGATTTTGAATCGCTTTGAAAATCAATCATTTTGGCGATTTTCCTCATTACAAAATCATAATCCAAGTTCCTGTAATGAAGTACTGTCAAGCATCTTTACTGCCAAAACGTCCAGTTCTTCTTCTGCCATCATTTCAACTTTGCCTTCAACTGATATTGGCAGCGGACTAAACTTATGGCGCAATTGTTTCAGGAAAATTCTTCTCAACCCATTCACCGTTCCTTCCGCTCTTCCCTTTTCTTCTAGAGACTGCGCGTCCGTTTGAAACATGTCATTCTCCTCGATTTTGAATCGCTTTGAAAATCAATCATTTTGGCGATTTTCCTCATTACAAAATCATAATCCAAGCTCTTGTAAGGAGGCGCTGTCAAGCATCTTTACTGCCAAAACGTCCAGTTCTTCTTCTACCATCATTTCAACTTTGCCTTCAACTGATATTGGCAGCGGACTAAACTTATGGCGCAATTGTTTCAGGAAAATTCTTCTCAAGGCTTCCACTCGTTCTTCTAACTTCCCAGCCATTCTTCCCTTTTCTTCTAAAAATTGCGCGTCCGTTTGAAACATGTCTGTCACCTCTTTTCGTTGTCGATCCGTGACCGATTTTGTCACTTGCTCGAAAAGGCCGGCACGTTCTTCCGGCCTGCGTTTATGTCTAATGAGGAGCAGGATGAAGTGCATCGCACGTCGCCACTCCTGTTGTTGTTCCGGCAGTCTTTCTAGGTTTGCCACTGTCTGACGAATCACTGTCTCCAAAACTTCGTTTGAAGCATTTGCAAATTTCAATGCATGAAAGATGCTTGAGATTGCGGTTCTGGTTTCTAGCAGTTCTTCCGTTTGCAAGTCCCTCAAATTCAAACGGATCAAATCAAATTTAGGTACGAACGGTTCAAGTAGTTGCGGAAGGTTCATGAGCGTTCCAACGCTCACAGGTCTCGTCCACGCATCCTCCCCGGTGTACAGCAAAATCGGAATCACCGGTGCGAGTTCCATAGGTTTTCGCGGCGTCGGGGTATCCTGCCAGATTCGAATTTGCTCTTTCCAAATTTCTACAAGGTAGGACAGAAATCGAAATCCCATCATAGAATTCGGAGCGCTCTGATGCTCCAACAACAAGTAGACGATCACTTCCCCTTCCTCCTCAGCAAACGGGACTGAGTAGAGTATGTCCGCTTCCTGTTTGTAGAGGTCTTGCGGGATGAAGGAGCGATTGAGTCGAACCGCCCTGGAAAAATCCAGTTTTTCAGCGATTTCCGTTGCGAACGTCCTCATGAGGTCTCTCAGATTGGCATTCGATTCGAGAAACCAGATCAACCCGCGATCATTGAATTCACGAATCACTTTTTCATCAGGTTCTAGCAAAGAGGAGTCCTTTATCAATTATACGGAAGCCGACAACGAATAGCGGCAAACTATTGACCGTATCGGAAATCTTTTCGTTCGATCAAAACTTCCGCTTTAGTGATTCTGGAGTTTGTGATCGGGTGGTTTTGCAGCCACTCAGGACCGCCCCCGCCGCCTTCCCTCTTTTCTAGTTTCTGCAACTTCTTGAAGAAACGAACCATTCCCTCAGGGTCGTAGTTCGCGTAGTGGGCATAACTCAGGCCTCTTCTATCCGCGTCGTACTCGTCTTCCCTGCTGAATTTCAAGCCTGCTAGTTGCGCTCCCAATCCTGCGAGGTTTTGTCCAGTGGCGTTGGGAATGGCGAATCCGATGAGAACATTCGTTGCGAGTTGCGAGGAGATTTGCCGGGCGGAGTGCCTGCCGTTCACATGACCAAGCTCGTGCCCCAATACGCAGGCGAGCGCGTCGTCGTCATCGCCCATCATGTCTAAAAGCCCTCTGTAGACATAAACGGGACCCCCCGGAAGCGAAAACGCGTTGATCTCTTTCTGGTTTAGCACCTTAAAGCTGTAAGGAATGTCGCGGCGATCAATGTGAGCAAGCAAGCTCTGACCCACTCGACGCACTCTGTCAGCGTCTTTCGAGGAAGTGTCCACCGTGTATTCTTGCTCCACTTGTCTGGAACCCTCTTTCCCTAGATTCACCTCTTGCCGAGTGGAGAGAAAGCTGCGCGTCCGGCAACCTGTCAAAGAGAACAAGCTGAATAGAGTTAGGGACGTAAAAATCAGAATGCGCACGGGTTTTATTTTAATTTTGAAATAGTCGGTAAATTGATGTTGTTTCATAAGCTGCAGATAACCTTTCAGACGGAACGGTTTTTTTCATATTGTCTCATACGAAAAATCGACTCAACATCATTATATCCCAAAAAAGGAACGTTATCTCAGTTTTACAGGTTGCTTGCATCTGTAGCACACTGCCTTGGCGTTGACTTAGATCGAATTATTGACTGATGTTACGCAGTCCTGACGACCAAAGGATTTTTTCGAGAGCGCTTTTGAATCCCATGACTAAAGTCACGGTCTAGGTGGCGTTTCGCGCCGTATGTCCTTCGGACATGAGTCGGACTAACCTGCCCGTAGGACTGCCATTCCTGTGCCAGTTTGCAGGGGCATTGCTTTTCGAGCATACACTGGACCTTGAGTATGGTGTGCGAAGCACACACGGCGGAACGCCACCCAGACCGTGACTTTAGTCATGGGATTCTAGTTATGACGCTCTGTCGTTTGCGTA
>JAYVOT010000274.1:0-7730 GCA_043757795.1 Chthonomonadaceae bacterium
CTCCACGCCGCCCCCAACTTTGGGGGGAAATTCTTTCAAATCTGGAAATCGACCGAGTTTTGCAACCAGCATAACCGTATAGAACGCACAAAACTCCCAATAAAAGCTCTCTTTCCCCCAAAATTGGGGGCGGCGTGGAGCGCCGGGGGCGCGCTTGAGAAGAACTTGCGGCTTAAGTTAGCGCATATTGCAGAGGGTCATGTCTCCAGAAGATTTAACGGGATGCATCAATGCACTGGCAATGGCGAATGAGCGCGGCTCCTCGCAACATCCAACGACGACTGGAAAAGGGAACGCATGAAGAAGGAAATTGATCCGAACGCTTGGATACATCCCACATTGAAGAGGTACGTTAAGTTCGAGTATACGCCTCATCTTCTACGTGGGCGCTTCTCTATACCATTTTGGACTGCCATTGGCGGTTTTGTATTATCGGTGATGAGGTTTCGCGATCCCCATCCAGGATCAGGCATCTTGTCTCAGCCGTTTATTGCGCCGCTGCTCACTGTGGCAGGCATCGTTGCGGTTTTGTATACATTTTATGAAAAGCATCGATTCATTCAATCGATTGAAATCAAGGCTCTATTCAGAGCCGCTGTAGTTATCGCTGATACAAGAATGGGTGGCGTGAGAGTGGACAACTCACCCTGTTGGATCATTTTTACATTTCAGAGCGACTACATGAGCAACACCGATTTCTTGATGGAGGTTGCCGGACGATTGAGGGAGCTGATCAAAGCCGAACTTACAGACCAAATTGATCGGAATATCGACGACATTTTCATAAAGATTCTGTCGCTCCCAGAGGGTACGCTACTGCTCCCATTTACAAGAATTGTCTTGCCATTGGAGCTTACAAACGGTGTAAAAGTCATGCTGAACCGTCCGATGTTCGAGGCGCGATTGCTGAAAAACCGAAAGTTTCAAAGCGATATCCTCTACTGCATCGCTGAAGAGGGCGAGGAAGGCATTGTCGACGTCATTCCGTGGCAGGTTGTCGTGGAGGAGTCGAAAGTTTTGATGAACTAGGCATTTGGTATGCGAACTCCAAACTTCACTGACCTTTCAGCCAGACTTCCCGCAGATTGCGCCGGACTGAGATTGGATTTACTGAAGGTCGTAGTTTGTAGCCGTGTCGCCAGGAGCTACCTCGCCTTCACAGCGAGTTCAGAAACGCCACCAGATCGCTCAGCTGTGTTTTGGTGCAGTCCGGTTTGCCAGTCGTTGCGAGGGGCGATGAAACTCGGAGAGAACCGATTCGAGGACAGAGATGAAATTCTTTCATCACTCCGCGAGTCAGAAGTTGACGTCGCAAAGACTGCGCTTGTATGCATCGAAGAGGAGTTGGAGGCCTGGTTGCTTGCTGACAGTCGTGCGCTCTCAGATTTTCTATCAAGCTCAAACCGCCCGGTCAGAATCCCAGACACCAAAAACCCTGAGCGAATCAGCAACCCTAAGAAACGCCTGACTCAAATTCTGAAGGAGCATTGAAGAGGAATGCTCTACACGGATCGTATTCATGCAATTAGAATTGTTGAAAAACTGCCCGATTTTAATCGGATTAATAAACTCGCCGCCTTCAAACGGTTTAAAGCAAAATTGCAGGAATAGCATGTGAAGGTCGCGAGGCACAACGCTTATCAGGAGGAATCACCGCCTCCGAAATAGAACTTCCCGCTACAAGCATTCATACCGATAGCGAAAACACTGGGGAAGGAGAGACCTAAGATGGCGATTCAAGGAATTGACGTGTCCCGATTTCAGGGGAAGCCGGACTGGCAACGGGTCAATCAGGCGGGAAAGATTTTCGCCTTTGCAAAAGCGTCGCAGGGAGTAAGTTACGCAGACCCTATGTTCGCGAGCAACTGGGATGCGATGTCGAACGCCGGAATGATGCGGGGAGCCTACCACTTCTACTCAGCGGCAAGCCCCGCTGTCGCGCAGGCGAACAACTTCATCCGAGTCGTCGGGAGTCTCGACTCAGGCGATCTGCCGCCCGTTCTCGATCTTGAGGACAGAGCCGGTATGGTGCAGAACCACGTCACCGCAGCAGCCCTCCGGCAGGGCGCGCACGACTGGCTGGATGCAGTTGAAGAAGCCTTCAACATGACTCCGATCATCTACACCGACCCCTCGTTTTGGAAGCAGTACATGAGCGACGAGTTCGGCGAATACCCTCTCTGGATCGCCAACTACAACGTCCAAGAGCCGATCATCCCATCCGCCTGGGAGGACTATGCCTTCTGGCAGTATTCCCAAACAGGTAAAGTGGCGGGCATCGCGGGAAATGTGGATTTGAATGTTTTCAACGGCTCTCAGGATGATCTTGAAGCGTTGACCTCTGTAAAGTGAGATTTAAGAAAGAATTATGGCGACAAAAGGAATCGACGTCTCCCACTTTCAAGGGGCGGTGGACTGGCGAAGAGTGCGAAAAACAGGCACGGTTTTTGCGTTCGCAAAAGCCACTGAGGGGATCAACACGACTGACACCGCCTTCGCCAACAACTGGAACGGCATGGCGGACGCAGGAATTATTCGGGGAGCCTACCACTTCTACTCCGCCTCGCGCGACGCCGCGCAACAAGCGCAACACTTCATCGACGTGCTCGGAACTATAGAAGCGGACGACCTTCCTCCCGTTCTCGACCTTGAAGATCGATTAGGCATCGCGAAAAACGGAATCACAAAGGCGCAACTGATAAACTCAGTCAACACCTTCCTGAGGATTATCGAGGACGCCTACGGCATCCCTCCAATCATTTACGCCGATCCGTCCTTCTGGAAACAGTACATGACCCCCGACTATGGGGATTATCCGCTCTGGATCGCCAATCCGCACGTCGCCCGCCCGATCATACCGGGCGATTGGGATACTTACACTTTCTGGCAGTACGAGAATCGAGGTCGCGTAGACGGCATCGCCCCCGGCACGAACGTCGATTTGAACTTTTTCAACGGCTCAGTTCAAGAGTTAATCAACTTTGCGCGAGGCGTCGATTCCTCTTCCTGCGTCGGATCAGGCTCTTCCGGCGGGGACGCGCCTCCGCCTGTTTCATCGCAAAAAACATACGCGATTCAGTCCGGCGACACGCTTTTCTCGGTGGCTCGGCGATTCGGGGTTTCCGTGCAGGAGATCGCGAACTTAAACGGAATCCGAGATGCAGGACAGATTCGCGTAGGGCAGGTATTGCGGCTCCCCTAGTTGCAATTCAAGTTTGCTACAGCACATAGAGAGGATTGTGGCAGATATAGTTTTCGAGTCGCCCCAACGGTCTTGAGGACATGAAAAGATAGTGAAAAGTGATTTCCCAACCGCATTCCAAAAGCCAGCGGAGCGTTGTCTCGTTCGTTCCGGCAACCGCCCAGTACTGCTCGGAGGGCATGATGAAATCCAGTTCGTCATCGCTATTGATTTTCGTTCTAGCCAGGGCGCTGATGTGCGAGAGAATCGCCGGCAGATCCGCTGAATTGAGAGCCAGCGCAGGTCCGCTCAGAAAACTTCCGAGATAGCCGTAAGCCACTATCTCCCCAATCTGTTCTTTCCCGTTCTCATCAATCTTCGCCTTACGAAACAGGCGTGAAGCGCCGTCGATTCCTCCCATCTCTTCCCCCCATTGGCGATGATCCGTTTTTCTGCCGTAACCGACGATCTCGCGGTCAAGGACCTCCATTCTCTCCTCTATTTCCGGTGTCAAGAGGATCGGTTCGGCAACCAAAATGTAGTCCAATTCAGGTGAAAGCGGCGGCAGAGGCGGGAATGCGAAAGGAAGCAACGTGTCTCTGACAGGGCGAAAATGCTCTTTTGGCGTTCTAAGCCGCGATAGGGGTCCGGCAAGCAACATCATGGGAACTCTCGGAGTACAGTTCAGCTTTCGGATGTACAAAGAGTTCGCTCCGGGGTGATGCGACGCCAAAACGAGATGAGTGTCTACCCCTTCGCTTGCGCCCTCTTCGATGCACTTGTTCAGTAGCGAGCCGCCAATGCCCCTGCGATGATAGCCTGGCAATACGAAGAACTCCGTGATGCAGAGGACTTGATCTCGAACGACGCACCTGGCATAGCCCACCGTTTTCGGTTTGCCGAATCGACCCTGTTCTTCAGCCAACCAGAAACTGCAACCCTGAGATTTTCTGAGGTGGTGTCTGAATTTCTCGTGGTGATCCCACGCCATCTCAAAACCCATCGACCTCCGCATGACTTCAAAAGAGCTTATCTCGTCGTTCTCCGTGCCGGGTCGAATCCTGATGTCCCTCGGAAGATGATATTTCTTATCGTTCTTTGTCTTTTGAGCCCAAAGCATAAATCCGTTCCTATGCGACTTCCGTTTGAATTCTCTTTGTTCATCGTAACACAAACCGTCGTTTTGGTCAAGCAAAAATTGAATTTTGCGGTTGCCGCTGACTCTCGAATTTTACCTTCGTTTCGTCTGTCATGCCGAATATCCGAAAAAGCGCGTTTGCAACAGATTGACAGGATTAAATCGAGTAGTTACGATTACACAGCTATTTTTAATTACTGATTGATGTTACGCAGACCTGACGACAAAATGACTTTTTTCGAGAGTTGAATATCCGCGGCATGTTTGCGCTTTTGAATCCCAGGAATAATTTCCCGGTCTATGCGGCGCTTCGCGCAGTATGTCCTTCGCGCAGTATCTTCGGACATGAGACGGACTTGCCTGCCTGTAGGACTGCCAGATTTGTGCCAGTTTGCAGGGGCGTTGCTTGTTGTGCATAGTCCGGACGCTTAAGTATCGTGTGCGAAGCACACACGGCGGAACGCCACCTAGACCGTGACTTTAGTCATGGGAATCTAGTCATGGCGCTCTATCGTTTACGTAACTAAAAGTCTCCAACTTCCGACAAGCTCATCCAAACCTCAAGTCCCAACCATTTTATCTCGCTGCCGCAGCGTTGAAAACACGTTGAAGATAGAGGGGCGTTTAAGGTCCTGACGGGTAATGAAAATACCCGTCAGCAGGACATACTCCTAACTCCAAACCTGCTATACTAAATTCCAAAGAGAATGCTATAAGTGCGAAGCGGAGAATAATCGTATTGAAAACAGAGTTGAAAGGGTGTTATGTTGCGACGTTGACGCCGTTTGATCCGTCGGACAGGGTGGATTCCGGCGTGATCGCAGCTCATACGCAGTGGCTAGTAGCGGAAGGCGTCGAAGGGTTATGCCCCGCAGGAACGACCGGAGAATTTCTCTACCTATCAGAGGACGAGAAGAGACTTGTCGTCAAATCGACCGTCATCGCCGTGAATGGAGCCATTCCCGTCATCGCAGGGATTTGGGGATTAAGACGGGAAGAGACTCTCCGACTCGCAAAAGCGGCGGAAGACGATGGGGCGACAGGAGTATTCCTTCCTACTCCCATCTACTACCCTGCAGGAGATGACGCGATCTTCGCCTACTATGCAGAAGTAAAGACCGCCACGAATCTGCCGCTCTTCGCATACAATATTCCTCAATATGCGAGCAATGAAATCTCTTACGAATGTTTGCAGAAGCTTTTTGACGAAGGGATTATTGCGGGAGTCAAAGACTCAACCGGCAGTGAGGAGAGGGTGGGGGGTCTCGTTCGAAGATTTGGGAGTGTCGGAACGGTTTTCGCAGCTAGCGACGGTTTCGTCGCAAAGGGGCGCGAATTAGGAGCGGACGGTTTCATCTCTGCGATCGGGAATGCGGCGCCTTCCCTTTTTACAAGATTATGGCAAGGGGAAGCGAGCCTGCAGCAGAGAGCGACCGATTTGCGAAGCGGACTCAAACGCTTCGGCTCAATTCCTGCCCTCAAACATCTGCTTTCGCTTAAAGGATTTCCATTCGGCGAGTCGCGTCTACCGTACTCCGCTCTCTCCGAACAAGACAAATCGAGCCTCACGAACCTGACGATGTGAGCTTGCTGAGTGGCGTGTCAACGTGTAATGAGAGGCGGTTGGAACGGCGCAACGCTTTCTATTCCCCGGCATGGTCAAGATGAAAAACGCCCGGAATGTCTTTTTGGTAAAAAAAATATGCGATATTGCATTACATTGAGTTGAATAAAGTTGACGTAACTACAAAACCGGACTCTCGATAGAAAGATGTGGTAAACTGCCTTCAGTTCAAACAGTCATGTGCAGGAGGACGGAGTGAAGTTAGGTTTCCGGTTTCAATTCGCTATAGTCGTGATCGTTTTGTCAGGGGTGAACCAGGAGGTTTTCGCTCAGATTTCAGGGACTGATTCCGCGATATTTCCGAAGCGAGCGCCCGTCGCGAAGGTAAAACGCCATCAACGACTGCGCAAAGGTAAATTGCCGGATAACTTGGATAAGAAATCTAGAGAGTTCAAAGTCTTTGAAATCAAGACGGTTCCGGAAGGAGCCGCAAAGTTGTTGCTTGCGATTCAATCCGGGAAGCTCACTCTGACAAACGGCGACAGAGACCGGGAGCAGTTGAAAACGCTAGCCAAATCCGGAAGCTATCTCTGGCCAACTCTCAATCCCCCGCGCTTAGTTTCAAAGCTTCCGAACGCTTCACTTGCCAAGCGACTGCCGTCGTCGCCATTTGACGATAGACTGCAAGAAAATCCTTTTGAGATTGAGACCGGAACGACAAACGCCGCGGCGACCCAACAATTGGAGGTCAAAAGCGGTTATCGGTCAAAACGGGGAACTTCGCCTTCTAGACATGCGCCCCCAGGAATGCGAATCGGAGCTTTCGGGCCAGCGAATGAGCTTGCTGCAACAACTTCTTTCGTTGCCGCAACTCCGCTCTATGTCTCCTGTTCGCCCTCCATAGGACTACTGAAAATGCTTACGGCGTTCTCATCTCGCTCAACCCCCGCTAAACCTCTGGAACTGATGTCCTTGCTTCGCCCACCTTATCGTACGTCCCGATTCGCCCATGCAGGTCCCCGAAATCCTCACTCTTGCGGATTGGCGGCGGACATTGCAGCGTATGGCGGTTTGCGTATTCGACAGTCCCATCCGAAGGAATGCGTACAAGCGTTTATCAAAATGATGGACGATTTGCCCGCCGGAAAATATCGTGTAGGCGCTCCGAAAGCGCCAAATAAAATGATGGGAATCGAGAGTTTCAGCGACTTCCTTGCGGATGCGCTTCCAATGGAAATTGTGCCCCTATCCCTACCTGAAATAAAGAAGAAAACTCGAAAGAAATCGAAAGCCAAACTTGCCGTTTCTAAAACTATGAAACCGAACGCTCCCAATCTGATTGTGATTAGCGCGTTGCGTGGAGCCTATGATGGGAATTCCGTTGTCGTTTGGCCCTTTTTTCCTGCGCCTAGTCGTGAGGTCGTTTCCGATAGCGCCGGAAAAAAGTCGACAAAGACGCTTTTCGCAAATGAGAGTTACGCGCCTGAAGCGGCTCTTGCCTCCGGCAGAGTTCGCGCCGCGCTTGAAAGAGCGAGGCGACGAGGCGCTGATGTCGTCGCCCTATTTCCCGACGCAGCGGATCATGTTCATATTGATGTTCGAGACCGCTAACGAGACATTCGGAATTTTTGAACTTGTCGTACTTGCGTCAGTTTTCTGCCCGTAGAGAATTTTGCCAAAAACTCGCTCCCGCCAATGTTGGATTTGCAAAAAAGCTTTTCCTGTAGTGAAGATTGGATTTGAAGCTCCCTTTTATCTGCGTAATTGCACTACATAAGAAGCGGTACGTTTCGTTGGTAAGGCAAATCCTCGATAAGAATTGCGTCAAATTTTTATACGAATAAAAT